>JAZRWG010000065.1:0-25265 GCA_045599545.1 Paludibacteraceae bacterium
GTTACTCTGGTTGGACGGATTAGGAGCCGCCACCATGAACTCGGACCAAAAACCGCCACCGAAACCCGTTTCCTCGAGTAGTTCGCGCTGGGCCGCCATCAGGGGTGATTCTCCATCATCAATGCATCCGGCGCAGAGTTCATAGTGCGTTTGACCAATGCCGTGGCGGTACTGGTCAATGAGAACAAAGCGACCGTCTTTGGTAATGGCAATAACATTGACCCAGTTCATAAAGTCCATGATATACCACGTAGGAATCTGCCTTCCGTTGGGCAGTTCCACAAGTTCCTGACGCACACTCAGCCACGGACCGCGATCCATGATGCGCTCCGATTTGAGCACCTTCCAAGGGCGAGGTTCCGGTGATTGGTGATTTATGATTTGTGATTGGTGATTGGTATCCTGTATCCTGTCACCTGTATCCTGTAGCCTCTCTGCCTCTCCGCCTGTCAGCCTTTCCGCCTCTCCGCCTTTCTGCCGGAGTTCCGCTTGCTTTTGCAAGAACCTCTCATTTTCCTGTATTCGCAAGGCGCGAGCTTTCTTGTGTTTAGTCATTCTGACAGCCGCGATAGCAATCCAAACGGGACAGATAACCAAATCCGCAAAAGCGGCACCCACTACGTAATCATAAGGAGTATAGGAGTACTCGATTTGGAAGATAGGACTGGTAGCGGCAAAGGCCATCAGGCAGGAGGCGTAATCAACCGCTACGAGGATAGCCATCAGCAAGGCTATTGTTAGCAGAACGATTTGTCCTTTATAGGTACGATGGTGCTTGCGGCTGGTTTGGAGTAGTATAAACGCCACCGCCGGACAAAGAAATAAGATGATACCTTGAAAGGTCATAGTGGTTAGTAGTTTAATTTGGCTGCAAAGGTACGATTTTTTTTTGATATGTGCAAATATTTTTGCAAAATTGCATAAAAAAGCCACCTACCTTCATTTTCGAAGATAGATGGCTTTCATGATACGGAACGCTATGCGTCCGAAGGTAAGTAGGAGCAGTAGCCAAAAGCCCCACGTGCAGTCCTTGTAAAACCGTGGAATCCTTTCCACCTCTCTGGCCTGTAACCCTTCTGCCTCTCTGCCTTTCAGCCTTTCTGCCTTTCTGCCCTTTCCCCTCCCTTTCAGTACCGTTTCTGTTAACGTAGCATCAACGTAGCATCATAGGCCCTACGTAGCCTAGCCGGGGGCTGGCTTTTTCCTTGCGGTTCCCCAATCTCGCCCGAACGCTTCGCGCATCAGCCTTTGTTTCTCCAAGCATTTCTGTGGTTTGTGTTGCAACACGCATTGTCCTCGATACATCCGAACATAGTATTTGTCTTCTTTACTAAGACTGCCGTGGAAATCCTTAAATGGTTCCTTCAATGTTGCTATTGCCATATTAATTTTAATTTTTAGTTGTTCATTTTTCGCTCATTCTTGAGCGAATTGTTTCTCGTTTACCCTGTTCCTTCCGGCGAAAGTCTTTCGCCCTTTAGGCAGCCGCTTTTCCGTTCTGCTCCCCGAGCGTCCGCGAGGGGTGTTTAGGGTGTAGATGGTGTACATCATTCTATATCCCCACCCGCGCGTAGGTAGTATTAGAAAATATCTACACCACCTACACCATCTACACCATCTTCTTTTGCTTCTCCTGCGTAACATCACAATGCAGGTAGGCAAAATTGAAACCACGCTTGGGAATTTACTTAATAATTCCTCCACCTACGACGAGGTCGTCTTGGTACAACACGCAAGACTGACCGGGGGTGGCTGCCCATACTTTGTCTTTAAAGTTTAAAGTGGAAAGTTTAAAGTTTAAAGTGGCTTCTACGGCGGCACTGCGGTAACGGATTTTGGCCATCACAGGACGCGTGGGATCGCCACGGAAAAGGACATCCCGTAACTGTACCTCAGTGGCATAGAGATCATCATGCCGACCTAAATAAACCCCCGGTACCAGCGGATGCTCAATCCCTACTCCCCTACCCCCAATCTCCGTCACAAAGGCCGGATAACCCAACGCTACGCCGAGTCCCTTGCGCTGACCGATGGTAAAGGACATATATTCCTTATATTCTTCGCGCAGGCGCTCGCGCAAGAAAGTGCGGTAGTCGTCCGTGATAAAACAGATATCTTGACTCTCGCCCTGCTTGCTAAGCCTATCCCACCCCTTATCAGCAAGGTAGGTACGCACTTGGGTCTTGGTCATCTCGCCCAACGGGAAGAGGACACGCTCCAACACGGCGGGGTCCACTTGCCAGAGGAAGTAGGATTGGTCCTTGCTTTCGTCCGCTGCTTTTTGCACAAACGGCTGAGAGGCGGAAAGGCCGAGAGGCGGAAAGGCTGAGAGGCGGGCATAGTGGCCGGTGGCGATGAGGTCGCAACCGAGTTGATCGGCCTGCTCCACGAGGGCACCGAACTTAATGAGGCGGTTGCAGAGCACACAAGGATTGGGCGTTCGACCGGCCTTGTACTCGCTCACAAAATAGTCCACTATGGTCTGTTCAAACCGCTCGGAGTAATCCACTACATGGTGCTCAATGCCGAGTTGACCGGCTAAGGTTTGGGCTGCCTCCACCGAAGCGGGAGAGGTGTAGCGCGTGACGAAGGTGCACCCGATAAGGGTGTGACCTTGCTCCAAGAGCTTGAGCGCGGCGGCGGTGGAATCCACTCCGCCCGACATGGCTATTAAAACAGACCGTTTCACTGAAAGACAATTATAGCACTTCTTTTAATACTTCACTGACGGTGGGATGCGGGAAGATAACCTGACGGAACTCGGGAACGGTGTACCCCATCCGAACAGCAAACGAGGCGGCCGCGACGAACTCCGAACAGGGATTACCTATCATATGCACCCCTATGATCGACTGCGACTTATTATCTATTATCATCTTAATCAGTCCCATCTGTCCCTCGTTCTCCGCTACAAACCGACCACTGAACGTCATGGGAATAGACTGAACCGTGAACTTAGACGTATCTCCTAAATACAACTCCGCCGTCTGCGCCTCCGTCAAACCCACACACGCAATCTCGGGATTAGTATATACCACCGACGGAATCGCATTATAGGCAATGCGCTGAAGCGGTAACTGCTTGAGCATTCTTCCCACTGCCACTTCGGCTTGCCGCGCTGCTACATGGGCGAGCATGATCTTACCCGTCACATCTCCGGCAGCATAGACATTATCAAGGTTCGTCTTCATGAAATCATCCACCACAATCGCACCACGATTGTATTCGAGGTCCGTGAGCGCCTCCAAGCCCTCGAGGTTAGCGCGGCGACCGACGCAAACGAGAATCTTGTCGGCGGAGAGGCGGAGAGGCTGAGAGGATGTAAGATAAATTTCGTGTCCGTCTATTTTTTCGACTTTGGTGTTCTCGAGGAGGGTGATGCCGGATTTGGTGTACTGCTCACGCAACACAGCCACCACATCGGGGTCGAGGTTAGGTAAGATAGAGGGCATGGCCTCAATAACCGTTACAGGTACCCCTAACTCATGATAAAGGGTGGCAAACTCCATTCCAATCACCCCACCCCCGACAATGGCAATGGACTGAGGCAGTTCGGTGGCGTTGAGCGCGTCCGTAGAAGACCAGATAGTGTCCGGTGTTTGGTGTGTAGTGTCTTGTAGACCGGGAATGGGAGGCACGAAGTTGTGAGAGCCGGTGCAGATGAGGAGGTTCTGTACTTCATAGACCGCTGCGCCTGTAGGACCGCCTTCGGCTGAAAGACAGATAGTTTCGGGGGAATAGGAGACCACGGAGGCTTTGGCGTTGACGATGGTGCAGTGCTCATTATTGAGTTTGAGTTTGATGCCCGCCACGAGTTTGCGCACTACCTTGGTCTTGCGCTGCTGTATCTTGGTCCAGTCAAACGTGACCTGAGACGCCATAACGCCGTACTTGTCGGCATGAGTGGCATTATAATACTGCTTGGCGCTATAGAGTAACGTCTTAGTGGGGATACAACCTATATTGAGGCACGTTCCACCTAAAGCGTTCTGCTCAAAGAGCACCACATCTTTACCGGCCTTTGAGGCCATCGCGGCTGCGGTATATCCCGCCGGGCCGCCTCCGATAATTCCTAAAAAGTATTTCATTATACTAACTTATATTTCAAATAATGCTTCTTAGCATAGCTAAAGAAGAAAATAATACCCAACGACCAAAAAGCAACACCCGACCAGAAGGCCGTGTAATAACCGAAGTGTTCGGCAATAGAACCGCCCACCAGCATGCCGACGCCCATTCCTAAATCCCACGAGGTGAGTAGGGTCGAGTTCGCCGTGCCGCGACGCGTGTGCGGAGCGAGGTTGAGGAACATATTCTGGAATGCCGGCCAGAGATGACCGTTACCCAAACCAATGACGAAAGGTGCTACATAATAAGCCCACTCTTGATGCACTCCGGCAAAGAGCGCAAAACCACAAATAGAGATGAGCATGCCCATCGACGCATTACGAATCATCAGTCCCTTGGCTAACCATCGACCACCCAATAGACGCGCTACAATCAGTCCAATCGCAAAGAGAGCAAAGAAAATACCCGTTCCCGTGGTGATACCTAACCGCTCCCGACCGTAGATAGCCACATAAGTAGAGAGGATACTGTACGCAAAGGCACACGAGAACATCACAATAAAGAGTGCCCATGCTTTGAGCAGTAAGAAACGATCCAAAGATACGATGCCTTTCTGCCTTTCCGCCTCTCCGCCTCTCAGCCCTTCTGCCTCTCCGCCCTCCTTAGGTTTGAGTTTGAGTGTAGCATTGACCGTCAGTCCGGCAAGGGCACAAACGAGGGCTAAGATAAAGAGCACATTGTAACTATGGCACTGCGCGAAAATAAGCAGAGCAATGGACGGACTAATCGCCGTGGCGATATTATTACTCAGCCCAAAGTACCCTATTCCCTCGGCTCGCCGCGAGGACGGGAGCACATCAATGGCTACCGTGGTCAGACTCACACCCGTAGCCCCAAAGGGTGCTCCGTGCAAGGTACGGCAGATGGCAAACAGCGCCAACGAACCGGCCGCCATGTAAAGTCCAAAGAAGATGGCCGTAAGACCATAACAAATAAGCAACAACAGTTTACGCGGAAGCGAGTCCACGAGGTAGCCGCTAAAAGGTCTAATGAACAGTGCCGCGGCCGCATAACCGGACAGCACCAGCCCGATGACCTCCTTATTGGCTCCGTAGGTATCCGTCAAATACAACGGCAACAAAGGAGTCAACAGCCAAAAGGCGAAGTTCATAAGGAAGTTTGAACTCCACACTTTCAAGTATTCACTATTCCAAAGTTTTTCTTTCATTGACCGCTTCGCTGTTAGACCGCTGCGCTGTAAGACCGCCTACGGCTGTAAGATATATACGGACGGCATTACCGACCATTTCCACGCAGGGACGTTTTTGGTAGTACTCCGCCGTCCGAGGGGACGGCGTGGGCTGAGAGGCAGATGGGCAGAAAGGCTGAGAGGTGGAGAGGCCTAAGAGGTCGGCACAGGTGATGGAACCATGTTCGGCCTGGAAGTCCGCTGCCAGGCGTTGCACCAGTTCGTAGTTATGCTTCTTGCCTTCCGCGTCTCCGGGGGTAGCCGAACCATTCTCCAGTCCCGCCAAAAGGAACATACCACACGCCGCCCCACAGGTGAGCCGCATTCGTCCTATTCCTCCTCCAAAAGAGGCACTCAAACGCAAGGCTAAGGCCTCGTCCGTGATGCCATAGAGGTCGGCGCAAGCCGCAAAAACAGACTGCGAGCAGTTGAACCCTTGCTTGAAGAGTTCCTGCGCCCGAACTACTCGTCTTTCAATATCTACTTCTTTCACTTTAAACTTTAAACTTTAAACTTTAAACTAAACGTCGTACGTTTTCCTCGGCGGTGCCCTGTAATAAGAGCACGGGAGGGATCTCAATCATAGTATAGCAACCAAACTGCTTAAGTTGTGCTAAACGATAAGCCGCACGAGCGCAAGAGGCCATTATCTGTCCCGTCAAGGCGGGATTATTGATGGTCATCTTAAACTCCACCTGCTGATCTGCCGTCACACCGCTCACCCCGTTTCGCTCAATGAGTACGCCGTGCTGCACGGTACTGAACTCATCCAAAGACGGCACCGCGATGACCTTCGTTTCATCGTTGACAAAATACGGATCGGTCGTGATTGCTTTCTCCACTTCACTGAGAAGAGCACCTTCTTCGAGTACCACATACACTTCGCGCTCATGCACACCCTGCCCCGCAGGGAGGGTCATGGAGAGTGCGTCCTTGACACCCGGCTTGGATTTAGCCACAACCGTATGCCCCATAGACCGACCCGGACCGAAATTCGTATAGGTGACTCCACCCGGCATCATGGCCTCCAAAAGACAACGCACCACGCTGTCCGAACCCGGATCCCAACCGGCAGAGAGCACACTGACCGCTGCGGTAGCTTCGTTCCGGAGTTGCTCACGAACAGCAGCAATAGAAGAGTGGATATCAAAACTATCCACCGTTGATATACCGGCTTTTAGGAAAGCAGGAGCTACATTAGGCACTTCACGCGAAGGCACACTGAGTAAAACGACATCCGGATGAATGGCTATCACTCGATCAGTCTCATCATGATGGAAAATACCTACCAGGTGCATATCCTTGGATTGAAGCACCGCCTGCTCGGCATAATGACCGATATTTCCGTAACCGAAAATAGCAATTTGTATCATAATAAAGTAACGTTTTTTCAAAAAACGCTGCAAATTTACAATTTTTTTTGGATATAAGCAAATTTTTTTGTAACTTTGCCGTCGAAAATGAAGATTGCCTTTACAACATCGTTGCCAAAAGAGGGTTTTGAGGCCCTTAAGGAGCATGACTTATTGCGCCCGGGCGATTTATCGCCCGAGGCTCAGGTGTTAGTGGCTACCTTCGATAAACCGGTGACGCGCGAGATGATTGCAGCGATGCCGCAACTCGAACTCATTGCCAATTTTGGGGTTGGATATAATAATATCGACCTGGAGGCTTGTCGGCAGCGCGGGATACGGGTGACCAACACCCCCAATCCCGTCATCGAACCTACGGCCGAACTGGCTTTCAGTCTTATGCACGCCGTAGCCCGCCGAACAGCCGAACTGGACCGCAAGGTCAGACTCGGTACCGCGGAGCCCTTTGGGGTGATGAATAACTTAGGCAGAGCCCTCTTTGGCAAGACACTCGGCATTATCGGAATGGGGCATATAGGTCAAGCCTTGGCGCGCCGCGCCGTAGCGTCGGGAATGTCGATTATCTATTTCAACCGCCATCGGTTACCTCAAGAGATAGAGGATCGATTTAACGCCACATATGTGGCTAAGGAGGATTTAATAAAGGAGGCGGATTTTGTATCGCTCAACCTACCCTACACCCCGGAAACGAGGCATATCATCGGGGCAGCGGAATTAAGAAGCATGAAGTCCACGGCCTTCCTTATTAACACCGCCCGCGGTGCCCACGTGGATGAGGCAGCACTCATTCAAGCCTTGCGCGAGGGTCAGATAGCCGGTGCGGCGATGGATGTATATGAGTTTGAACCGCAGATCAGCGAGGAACTCAAAACGATGGATAATGTGGTGCTCAGTCCGCACGTGGGAACGGGAACATGGGACGATAGGCTGATTATGTGCCGCAATGTGAGCGAGAATATATTGGCGTTTGAACGCGGACGCTACGAGGAGATGAATATTGTTTTATAACTTATACCACCATGAATATTACAGACAGATTTTTGAAGTACGTGAGTTTCTGCACTACTTCGGACGAAGAAACGAACCTCACTCCCTCTACCCCGGGGCAAGTGGAGTTTGCTCAGTTCTTAAAGGCAGAACTAACAGAACTGGGATTAAAAGAAGTTGAGTTGGACAAAAACGGTTATATCACCGCGACCTTGCCCGCCAACGCGGAGGGCAAACCCACGATTGGTTTTATTGCGCACATGGACACCGCTCCCGATGCTTCCGGTAAAAACATCCAACCCCGTATTGTAAAACAATACGATGGCAAGGACATCGTGCTCAACGAGAAGGAAAACATCGTACTCGAAACCGCCAAGTACCCCGAAATATTGCGCTATCAAGGGCAGGACATTATCGTGACCAATGGTAAGACGCTGCTCGGTGCGGACGATAAAGCCGGTATTGCCGAGATTGTGAGTGCTTGTGAGTACCTTATAGCGCACCCCGAGATCAAACATGGTAAGATCCGCATTGGTTTTACTCCGGACGAGGAGATCGGTCAAGGAGCCGACCACTTTGACGTACAAGCCTTTGGTTGCGACTGGGCTTATACGATGGACGGTGGTGCGATTGGCGAGTTGGAGTTCGAGAACTTCAACGCAGCCGCCTGCAAGATACGCATACACGGCGTGAACGTGCATCCGGGTTATGGTTACCATAAAATGGTAAACTCGATGCGAATCGGTTACCAATTAGCCGTGATGCTCCCCCGTTGGGAGACCCCCGAACATACGCAAGGCTATGAAGGTTTCTACCATCTCATCGGCATGACCGGTACGGTGGAGGAGACGGTTCTGAACTATATCATCCGTGACCACGACCGCGCTCGCTTTGAATCGCGTAAACGCGAGGTAGAGCACTTGGTGCGCAAGGTGAATCGCGAATATGGCGAGGGAACGGCCGAGATTGAACTTCGTGATCAATACTATAATATGCGGGAGAAAGTGGAACCGGTGATGCATATCGTAGAACTGGTGAAAGATAGCATGAAAGAGATTGACATCGAACCTAAAGTGCAACCCATTCGTGGCGGTACGGATGGTGCCAGACTGAGTTTTGAAGGCCTCCCCTGCCCCAATATCTTTGCCGGCGGTGAGAACTTCCACAGTCGCTTTGAGTACCTGCCGATTCCCTCCCTTGAGAAAGCTTCGGAGCTTATTGTAACGATTATTAAGAACGCGTAAATACAATCATTATGGATACATTAAAAACAACTCCTTTTACCGAGACACATATTGCACTCGGTGCTAAGATGGCCGAGTTTGCCGGCTTTAATATGCCTATTTGTTACCCCACCGGTATTACCACCGAACATAAGATCGTTCGTGAAGGCGTGGGCGTATTCGACGTTTCCCATATGGGCGAGTTTTGGGTTAAGGGCGAGAAAGCCCTTGATTTCCTCCAGTATATCACCACCAACGACGTGTCTAAACTTGATGCCGGTAAGGCGCAATACACCTGCTTTCCCAACGGCAAAGGCGGAATAGTAGATGATTTAATCATCTATAAGTATTCCACCACGAAATACCTGCTCGTTGTTAATGCCGGAAATATAGACAAAGACTGGGCTTGGGTGAATCAACAAAACACGTTCGGTGTGAACCTTGAGAACGCCTCGGCTAAATACGGTCAATTGGCGGTACAAGGTCCTAAAGCGACTGAGATGCTGCAAAAACTGACGGACGCCGACCTCAAGGCCATTGAATACTATAGTTTCCGTGAGTGGTCGTTTGCCGGCATACAGGGCGTTATCCTCAGCAACACCGGTTATACCGGTGCGGGAGGTTTTGAACTTTACTTCCCCGTGGCAGCCGCCAAGCAGATTTGGGATGCCCTCTTTGAGGTAGGAAAAGAGTACGGTTTAGCTCCCATCGGTCTGGGTGCCCGCGACTCGCTTCGCCTCGAGAAGTGGTACTGCTTATACGGTCACGACATTGATGACACGACCTCTCCGCTGGAAGCGGGGTTGGGCTGGATTACCAAGTTCGATGCCAAAGACTTTATTGATAAAGAGTACTTACTCAAACAGAAAGCCGAAGGCGTGCAGCGTAAGCTCGTACACATGATATGTAAGGAACGCGCTATTCCGCGTAATGGCTATGAGATATGCGATGAACAGGGCAACGAGATTGGTAAGGTGACAAGTGGTATTATGTGTCCGACTACCAATCAAGGCATCGCCATGGGATATGTAAAAACGGCATTCGCTAAGAAAGAGAATACCGTTTATATCAAGATCCGCGAGAAACTTATTCCGGCAGTGATTTGTTAGTTTTTGTCTCCCGCTCGCTTCGCTATTACGCCATATTACGCGGTATTATTTTTAATCTCTCGCAGATTCCGCAGATTATAAACCGATTTTTATTTCGGGCGGCTAAAGCACGCCCTATTCCGTTGGCTATCAGTGCGATTGCGCCCTCTGGGCTTATGTAGCACTTTCCTGCCAACTCCTACAGATTTCGCAGATATATGTACGGTCAGCGACCGAAGGGCGCTATAGGAGCACAGACTGACTTCCGTAAAAACAGTAGTGTCCCCGCCGATGGGACGGTGGGGTTAGGGGCGACGCAATGGGGCGTCGGTTTTCAAGGAAGTGCAGTCGGCGCGGACGAAAAAAAAAGACCGTATCTATAAGCGAGAGGGAGCGCCCCGCGGCAAGGGGCAATAAGATGCCCCGACGAGCGGGAGGAAAAGAAAAACCGTGCAAAAGAGAAGTTAACGTTCTTCGAACGTGCCGTCGGTGTAGAAGATAAGAATCTTATCTACCAATTTAACCGGCGTAGGTTCGGGTTTAGACGGGGCAGGAGACTGCTCCGTTTTTTGTATATCCACCGCTTGCGGTGCCTCTTCAGGACGCACATCAAAGAGTGATTGCTCCACCACCGCTCCGTTTTGACGGTACATAGGCCCCACACCCAATATCAACCAATCCGACGACAGACTGCGAAAACGGTTCAGTACACGTTGCAACACGTCTAAACTGGGATTATTACGCCCCGAAAGGATATTAGATATCGTGCCCGCTTGTATTCCTACCTCTTGGGCAAACTGCTTAGCCGTCATTTTCTCCGACTCAATGACTTGCTCTAATCGTTGACGCTCATTCATCTCTATTTTATTTTCAAAATCGGGTGCAAAGATACGAAAACTTTTTCACATATGCAAATATTTTCAAAAGAAAATTTATTTTCATTTGTGATCACCCTATGATAGGTAGCAAAATGAGGCGACAAGCAATAAGATACAAACAATAGACAAAAGGGAGAAAACGAGATATTCATTAACAAACATAAGTAATACATATAACCTGCTGATTTTAAGTAATTTATATTATATATAATATAATATATAGGGAGATTCGGGGTACAGGTTACAGGTGACAGGTTGCTGGATAATCTATACTTTAGGTAAATTTATTATCTGCTGATATATAGTTAGTTATATTATTTGTTTATGGAATACATAATAGGTGTATAGGATGGTAGGCGACAGGTGACAGGGTAGACGGGCGGAGAGACAGAAGGGCGGAAGGGGTAGATTCACAGACGCAAAAATAGCAACCTCTTCGATAAAGATTGCTGAATATTGATACTTGTAGAACTGAAAAATTCACAAAAAACGCGAACTTTTCAGTTCACGTTTCTACAAAGACTACCCCACTCTTCCAACCTCACTTTCACTCTCGCTCTCAACTTTCCACTACCCTCTTATGTTTCCATCGGTTATGGGACCAAAGCCAGAGGTGAGGTTGATCCAAAATGTTCTCTTCGAGGAGATTTGCATATTTCTGAGTAATCGCCCAGTCGTCTTCAAATATCGGATTCTCAGCGATAGTACGAAAATCGATATCGTAGTACCCTCTTCTGGGCGAAGTAAAGAAAGCGTAGAAGACGGGATAATCAAATTTACGCGCTAACGTCTCACTTCCGCTAAGGAAAGCCGTATCCTGGTGCAGGAAGGTAGTCCAAAAATGCGAACTTGCGGGTGACGGCTTTTGATCAGCGAGAAAACCATAAACGGTTGGTTGTTTTTCTGCATGTTGGCGTATCATAATCCGTAGAATTTGTTTCATCTCTGCCATAGCAGTGCCTCGTTGATGTCTTATATCAAGCATTAGAGCGTCCATGTGCGTATTTTTTAAGCGACGATAGACACACATCTCTTTAACTTGAGGATTGGAGAATCGTTTTGCTAAATCGCTACCCCACTCCCAATTCCCCATGTGACCGAGCATTACGATGGCACCACCTTTTTCTAAAGCCGCTTTTTCTACGGCTTCAACATGATGGAAAACCACACGTTCACGCATCTGCTCGTCGGACATTGTGTAGCCATGAATAATCTCAACGATTGTGTCCGCAAAGTGGTGGTAGAACTGCTTGGTGAGTGCCTCAATCTCTTTCTCAGACTTATCGGGAAAGCTATTCATTAGATTCTTCTTCACAATTGCCCGACGATAATGAAGTACATAATAGGCCAACGGATAAATTAATCCATCCGCAAAGGCGTAATGCACTTTTAGGGGCATGCGGGATAATATCTTGGTAATGCTACGCATGATTAGTTGAGAGTGGAGAGGTTTAAAGTAGTATGAGTATTATATAGAGCACCGGAGCGGCAAGGAGCAGACTATCAAAGCGGTCTAAGGCTCCGCCGTGACCGGGCAAGAAGTTTCCTGAGTCCTTTACTCCGATGGAACGCTTGAGTGCACTCTCGGCCAGATCTCCGAAGGTGCCGGAAATAGCGATCATTAGGCACATAACAAGCGCTTTCCAAAGGCACGGCATCCAACCCACCTTATAGAACACGAATCCTGCCAATAGAGCAAAAACAAAACCGCCGAACAATCCTTCCCAACTCTTCTTGGGCGAGATACGAGGCGACATCTTATGGTTTCCCTTGGGTAACTTAGCCGTAGAACAGCCTACCACATAGGCTCCCGTATCATTGATCCAAATGGTGATAAAGAGGGCTAATAAAATATATTTGCTATCGTCTAATATACTATTCATAAGGGTAAAGGGCAACGCGATCATCACCTGACTGATAAGGATATGTGCCCACGCCGGAGGTGTAGCCTCCACTCCTTGCTTCATGGGAAGCATCAAGGCTACGATAAGCAGAAGCATATACCCGGCAGCCATATAAGCAATGCCTCCCAAGGGTAGTGAAGGACAGAAATGGAGCGTCCACACACCGGCAAAAAGAACGGCAGAAAGCAATACACTCCAACCGGCGACCATTTTAGAGGAGGCTACCAGATGGTGATATTCATACACGGCATAGCCGGTAACGAACATAAACAGCACCTCAAAGAAAATAGGGTGAACGAGGATGGATGCCACCACTAAACCTACATAAAGTGCCCCAAAAAGGAGCCTTTTGACGAAATTATTCATTTTCTTTACGAATTTGCTTGCAAAATTACAAAAAAAATCTTACCTTTGCAAATAATTTTACAAAATTATGCAAAATTCTACGATTGAAATGAGTTTGCTCGACCCTGAAGAGCGCAAAATGGTGGAATCTATATGGAAAATGATTCCTACCCAAGACCGTCTTGCCATTCGTGAAGACGATGTACTTTTTGTTCTGGATGCCATGGACGAATACCTTATCTCCGTCGGTCTTGCCAAAGAAGACGAAGCCTCCGGTGAGATTGAATACGAGGAAGGCGAAGTGGACGAAACGGAACAACTGAATTTTGTGCTCCAAGCCGCTAAAGAGGACCATCGTTCCCTATCCTCTTCGCAAATTCAGATTATCCAGGATGCCGAAATGCAATATGGCATAGAGCAAGGATGGTATTCTGAATAGTTGAGAGTGGAAAGTTTAGAGTTTAGAGTTTAGAGTTTAGAGTTGAAATGAAGGTATCAGTAATCATATTAAACTGGAACGGGGCTCAGATGCTGAGGAGGTATCTACCTTCGGTAGACCGCTCTCTTCGTTCGCTGCAAGACCGCTTCGCTATAAGACCGGCTTCGCCTGAAGGATTATGTGAGATTATCGTGGCGGATAATGGTTCTACGGATGATAGTGAGGCAGTGGTGAAGGAGTTTGAGAGTGTTCAATGGGTAGCTTTTGACCGCAACTACGGCTTTGCCGAAGGTTATAATCGCATTATCAACCAAGTGAATAGCGATTATGTAGTGCTTCTTAACTCCGATGTAGAAGTGACCGATCACTGGCTCGAACCCCTCATTCAGTACCTTGACGAGCACCCTACCGTGGCGGCCGTGCAACCCAAAATATGCAGTTGGCTCAGTAAGCAAAACGGCGATCAACCCATACAATTCGAGTACGCCGGAGCCGCCGGAGGTTTTCTTGATAAATGGGGTTATCCCTACTGCCGAGGGCGCATCTTCGGTACGGTGGAAGCCGACCACGGACAGCACGACACGACCGTTCCCATCTTCTGGGCCTCGGGCGCGTGCCTGTGCGTGCGCACGAATATATATAAGGAAATAGGCGGTTTGGATGCCGGGTTCTTTGCCCACCAAGAAGAGATTGATCTATGTTGGCGGCTGAATAGTCGCGGATACACCTTGGCTTGCGTGCCCCAATCGGTAGTTTATCACCTGGGAGGCGGAGCACTCAACTATGAACACCCCCGGAAGACCTTCCTCAATTTCCGCAACAACCTGCTGATGCTCTATAAGAATCTGCCCACCGGTAGGCTCATCCCTACACTGCTGATCCGTTGGCCGTTAGACCTTGTGGCGGCCTTGCAGATGCTCGTTTCGGGTAAACCCAAGAACGCTTGGGCGGTTATTCGTGCAAGGTTTGCATTTTGGTCGCTTCTTTCTTCTTACCGAAGCAAACGAAAAGAAAACATACAAAAGGCGGTCGTTTCAATGCCCGCAACACAATACCCCACTTCTATTCTATGGCAATACTATCTTCAAGGAAAACATACTTTTTCCTCGCCCTGCTAATCAGTGCTACTCTCCAAGCCGCTTCCGTAGATGCCTTCTGGGCACGTTATGCTAAACGCGAAATACCCGTGGATAGCGCAAAACTACGTTGGCAAGAGGCGGAGCGAATCAAAGACGCGAAGAAGGTTAGGTTGTTATACAATGTAGACTTCGCAACCTATTTTGACAACCGCGAATATCGCGAACCTTACCAGATTCCGCAGACGATTTTTGCTTTCCGCTTGTCACCTACTGTGGGAGTTGGGATGAACGATGCGTTAGGCGGTAAACACCAACTGATAGCCGGAGTGCATTATACCCAGCCGATGGGTGCCAATTGGAAGGAAGTGCAGGTAGACCCTACGGCCTATTACCGCTATCAATACAAGGGGTTTGACCTCAATATGGGAATGATACCCTATGTCAATCGTTATGCCGTGCTGCCTGACTGGCTTATGTACGATTCCATTACATATCGTCATCCTAATATGCTCGGTGCATTACTCGCTTATCACGATCATCGTGGTTATGTTGAGTTTATGTGCGACTGGCGCGGCATGCAAACACCCAACCGACGGGAGATGTTCCGCCTTGTAGTGGACGGACAATATCAATATAAGTGGTTTAACATAGGTGCTTTTGGACAAATGAACCACAAAGCCAACTTTGCGGACACTACCCTACACCAACACGAGGGCGTGTGCGATGACATATTGGTAGAACCCTACATAGGCTTTAACGTGACGCAATATACTCCCTTTGACTCTTTGGCTATTCGTGCCGGATACATCGTGGGGTTACAGCGTTGGCGCAAACCCAACTTATCCTCCGTTCCGCAAGGATTGTACATAGAGTTATATGCTAATTGGTGGTTTGTGGGACTAAAGAATACGTTCTATTATGGCAGTAACCTTATGCCCTATTACAGCGAGTTCGGAGCTGACCTGAACCAAGGCGATCCGTTCTTCCAATCGCGCCTCTACAACCGCACGGATATATTTCTATACCTGTATCGCAGTTCGTTTGTGAACTTCTATTTCTCTTGGAATATGCATTACGACGGTCAGTCGCTCAATCACCAGCAGCAACTCATCGTTCGCTTCAGCCTTGATGGGCTCAAGTCCGACCAACCCCTGCGCGGGTTGTTTGATAAGTAGGCGGAGAGGTTAGAAACCGAAACTGAAGCCGACCATGGCGGTCACATTCTGTCCTTGATAGAAAAGAGGACTAAACCGATTGAGGTAATATGCCGCATCACCCGTATCTTCACAGGGCAGATTGCCCGTTAGATTATCGTATCCGCGAGCGTTATTATAACTTAGGTTAGCGGTTAGATACATATTGGGATGCACTTCATACACCAAATCCAATGCCACCACTTCGTTACGATAAATCTTTGTGTCAAAGGGTTTCTGCGAGATAACAGTACCTATCCCTGATTCCGGTTCTATCTTTTGACCGGACGCGCTGCGCGCTACGCGCAAGTACGGATAACTATTGTACTTGGTGTCGTTCGTATAACTAAGTTTGAGCGACATGCCGCGAATCGGGCGGTACGATAACTCGGCAAAGATAGACTGTGCGTTATCGCCCATATATTGCCCTAAACCATAGCTATTCGAGGTATAATCCAATACATCTATCGAATGCGTGTAACAAGCGATATTCGTGCGGCAGAACTCACCCTTCAAACTCAACCCTTTAATCGGCCAGCCGCCCCAATCAAAGCCCACCACATAGGAGAACGGGTTACGCTCCTTATTGCCTTTCTTGAGGCGGGAAGCGCTGAACTCATCCACATAGAACGAACCGTAGAGTTTGAGGTGGTCCACAGGACGGAGTGTGATCGTTCCGAACACCTGCGAGTTCTGGTTTTGGGTGGCCACCCCTTTGGTTAACAAGTGGTCCAACGATTTATAGAAAGCAATCGGAATAAAATAAGCCGCTTGCACATTATCCTCGGCATACACAATCGAGTTTCCTATGGAGAACTGGATATACTTAATAGGAATAAAAGTGAACATATTCGCCGCCATAAACTTATTGTGCGGACGATATTCTTTATGCTGCGTGCCGTCGGTTTGATTCTCTAAATAGTAGCGCGTAGAATCGAGCACATTACTCACCAGCCATGCGTGGAAATAGTCAAACTGGAACCACTCGCAGGGTGTGAGTTGAATGGAGAACTGCGGCACCGCCGGAGCACGATTGTTGAGGATATTGGAGGCGTGGTAAGCATCGCCCCAACGCACTTCTTCGCGCTTGAGACTTAGACTTCCAAACCAAGCATAGAGCGATATTCCGCCCTTCGAATCCGAGAAGTCGCCGCCGTAATTGGCTTCCTTATACTGCGTTCCGGGAATAAGATTGAGAGCCTCGGTAAGGTTCGCGCTTTTGTTGAGCATCGCGCCGTAACGCTTGTCGTTATCCGCAGGATAATAGGTAGAACTAAGCCACGAACCATTGTAACTCTGATCTCTTAGCGAACCCCAGATACTGACGTGGTGAGCGATATCCATCTTCAAATCCAAACCATACCAGCGTTTGTAGATAGCCCCCTTCTTTCCTGCATAAACTTGCATGCCTAATAGTGGTTCAAGGGACATCTTGAATTGTTTATTCTTCGTCAAATACGAGAACTGGATATTGGCTAACGACAAGTCAAACGTTTGATGGTCGGTATACTGAACATACCTCTTGGCTCCGGGAATCGTGTCCCGCTCCAAGGCAAAAACATCCAAATAGAACGCCAAATCTTCCTTCTGACGCCTATTCATAAGCGAATCACGCTTCTCGGCCTGAACGAGCATAGCGGCCACTTGACTGCGTGAATAGGGTCTTACGGCTGTTTGATGGAGAATAATACCATCCGTGAGTAACTCATCCAAATAGTCGTATATCTGCGTATAAGTAAGCGGCACAGGGATATCCTGCGCCACCATAGCAGTGCTGAAAACAGCACTCAAAATCAGTACTATGAACTTACTTCTTAGCCGCATAGCGGTTGTTCAGCATCTCAACGATAGCATCCGTGATATCATAGCCATCGGTAGCCGAAATCACATTATCGCGACCTTGATTGCTGAGGATAAGGTGGAAACGGCCTTCCTTATTATACTCGTCAACGCAAGCGGTCAGCGAGTCGGCCAGACGCATGTTGAGTTCCTGCGTTTCACGCATTATATCCTCGGTCAGTTGAGCCTCTAAGGCTTGCAAGTCTTCCTGCTTCTTTTGCAGACGATTGGCCTCACTCTCAGCGCGCTCACGAGAAAGGAATGCGTTATTCTCCAACTTACGTTGGAAGTCGGCGTACTCATTTTGGAAGGTGCGAGCCTTCGTGTTGAGTTTGAGACGAGCATCCTCCTGTTTCTTCATCAGTTTCTCGTTAGCCTCTTGCGCTAAGGTGTAGTTGAGCAGTACGGAGTCTAAGTTAACAAAAGCAATCGGCAGATTACCCTCCTCAACTTGCGCCTCAGGAGCAGCCTGATGGCGCTTGCAGCCGGGTTGACCTACAAAATGAAGAACGAACAAGGCGATAACAGCTACCGCCAAAACGGAATCAATAATGATTTGTGTCTTTTTCATAACTATAATGTTTTAGTGTCTATTTTATTCTTATTTTCCATTCGATCCTGAGCGTCCTGGGTGCGGATGCAGCGGATGCCCCGCTTGCGCATCGCTTCGCTTCGACCGATATCCGTGCTACTGAAGCGTCCATTTTTCTTCAAAAGAACGCGAATACTCAGTCCGATAACGGCGAGTCCAACCAACCCTATGACCATCCATAATTGGCCCATTTCCATAATTTGGCTGCAAAATTACAAAAAAATTTGCGTATCTCCAAAAAAAATTGTATCTTTGCACGATTTTTTGCAAAATATACCGTAAAATCCTATAAAATATACTTATTATGTCGAACAATTCTAATCCACAACCCGGCACACTCTACAATGCATTAACGGCCGGAAGTAAAATCATTGGTACTATTATTGCTGACTCCGATATCCGAATAGACGGTACGGTAGAGGGCGACCTCAATTGCTCCGGCAAGGTCGTCATCGGCGAACAGGGTAAACTCAAAGGAACCATCAATTGCCAGAACGCCGAGATTCTTGGCCAATTAGATGGAAAGATAGATGTGAATAACACCCTCGCACTCCGTGCCAGCGGTAATATCAAAGGGGAAGTCAAGACCCAAGTGCTCATCGTGGAGCCGAATGCTCAGTTCAACGGTTCTTGCGCTATGACCAAACCCGAAGATACGTCTTCTTCTGCGAAGAAGTAGTGGAAAGTTTAAAGTGTAAAGTGTAAAGTTTTAGGTTACTCCCCATGAAAATCAAGCCTTTCCGAGGTATTCGCCCCCCCAAAGAGTTGGCCAAACAGGTCAGTTCACGTCCCTACGATGTCTTAGACTCCGAGGAAGCTCGCGCTGAAGCCGCGGGTAACCCCATGTCGCTGTATCACATCATCAAACCCGAGATCAATTTTGAGCCCGGCACGTCGGAGTTTGACCCTAAGGTTTATCCTGCTGCCGTGGAGCAGTTTAAGCGTTTTCGTGAGAACGGCTGGTTAAAGCAAGACGCTAAAGAGAACTACTATATCTACGCCCAAACGATGGAGGGGCGCACGCAGTACGGATTAGTCGTAGCCGCGTGGGTAGAGGATTATATGGAGCAGCGCATCAAGAAGCACGAACTGACCCGCAAGGACAAGGAGGAGGACCGAATGAAACATGTTCGCGTGAATAACGCCAATATCGAACCCGTCTTCTTTGCTTATCCCCATCGTGACGACTTGGACACTATCATCGCATCCGTCACCGCCAAGGCTCCTGAGTACGATTTTGTTTCCGATTTAGACGGTTTCGGACACCGATTCTGGGTGATTGATGACGAGGCTACGATTGCTCGTATTACGGATATCTTTGCGCAGATTCCCGCCATGTACATCGCCGACGGACACCACCGCTCTGCGGCCGCGGCACTTGTTGGCAACGAGAAGAAACTGCAAAATCCCAATCACCGCGGAGACGAGGAGTATAATTTCTTCCTCGCTGTCTGCTTCCCGGACAACCAACTGCGCGTGATGGACTATAACCGCGTTATCAAGGACCTCAACGGCCTTAGTTCGGAGGCTTTCCTACAAGCCCTAAGCGAGGACTTTACGTTGGAATGTAAGGGCTCCGATATGTATAAGCCCAATGCGCTCCATAATTTCAGTCTTTATTTGGACGGACAGTGGTACAGCCTTACTGCCAAAGCGGGACGATACGATAATAACGACCCCATCGGGGTGCTGGACGTATCCGTTTCCAGTCGGTTGATTTTGGATAAGATATTAGGAATAAAAGACTTACGCAGTGATAAACGAATTGATTTCGTGGGAGGACTGCGCGGACTCAAAGAACTCCAACGCCGCGTGGACAGCGGAGAGATGAAGGTTGCCTTAGCCCTCTACCCTGTCACCATGAAGCAGATTATTGATATTGCAGATTCGGGCAATATTATGCCCCCAAAAGCCACTTGGTTTGAACCCAAACTACGCTCCGGACTCATTATTCATGAATTGGTTTAAAACCACATATCTGTTGATTGCCGTTCTTGCGCTAACCGGTTGCTCCGTGGCGCAGCGTGTGAAGAAAGCCGATAAGCGATTTGCTATCGGAGAGTATTTCGATGCCGCTGACCGTTATAAACAAGTTTATAGTCGTATCTCGACCAAGACCCAAAAACCGCTCAAAGCGCATGTAGCCTTCAACCAAGGCGAGTGCTATCGTATTCTCAATAACTCCAAAGCGGTGAATTGTTACCAGAACGCTATTCGAAATAAGTATCAAGACTCTATCGTTTATCTCCGTCTGGCTCAAGTATTGCAGTATCAAGGCAAGTACAAAGAGGCGGATAAGAACTATGTTCTTTACCTCGAAGCGCACCCCACTGACTATGTAGCGCAAGCCGGACACTATGCTTGCAATCAAGTAAACGAGTGGAAGAACGAACCTACTCGTTATAAGGTGTCTCTTGCGAAGGAATTGAACCAAAAACGGTCTTCCTCCTTCGCTCCTGCTTTCATTGGGGATAATGCCGATGCCCTTATGTTCACCTCGAATAGACAAGAGGCATCTTCGGATACCAAAAAGAAGTTGCAACGCCCCAGTCCTGTTACCGGAGCCCAGAACTTCCAACTCTACTCCACCCGCAAGAACGCCTCCGGCAAGTGGGAGGAGATAGGTCTTGCGGAAGGGTTATACGAGGAAGCGGAAAGTGACAGTGAGAGTGAAAGTGATTCGACCTCGACCAAGCAAGCGGGCAAACCCGAATTAGGCGTGTGCTGCTTCACGGAGGACGGCAAAACGATGTACTTCACCTACTCTTGTCCCGTTAACGGACAGGACCTCGGTGCCAAGATATACACCTCTTCCCGCGCCAGCGGTGAGTGGTCGGAACCTCAGATGGTCGTTCTTTTTAAGGATAGTTCTATTACTGTCGGTCATCCCTCTATCTGCCCCACCGAAGACACCTTGTATTTCGTGTCCGATGCCCCGGGAGGATATGGCGGTAAGGATATTTACATGGCCATTAAGGACAATAACGAGTGGAGCGATATACGTAACCTCGGTCCCACTATCAATAGCAAGGATGACGAACTCTACCCCACCATTCACCCGAACGGAACGCTCTATTTCTCGTCCAAAGGACATCCGGGCTATGGTGGCTTAGATATCTTCAAGGCCGAACGGGACACACTCCTTCCGGCAACAGAAGCTGAGCCTATTCGTTGGGCCCTCTTTAATATGGGTCAGCCCTTTAACTCCAATGGTGATGACTTTGGTATTACCTTTGAGGGTAACTCACAAAACGGTTTCTTCTCGTCCAATCGCGGACAGAAGAAAGGATACGACCAAATCTATCGTTTCGACCTGCCTGAGATGGAGTTCTATGTAGCCGGTTCGGTGACGGATAATAACGGCGAACCGATTGCCGATGCCTCCCTGCGTTTGGTGGGTGATGACGGAACGAACAGCAAAATGCAAGTACGTCGGGACGGGTCCTATAAACTCAAACTCAATCACGATGTGAACTACCTCATGCTCGGCTATGCCCGTGGGTACTTGAATCAAAAGGAGCAGTTCTCCACGCTGGATTTGAAGGATAGTAAGACCTATGATTTAGACTTTGTCCTTAACCCCTTATCGCGTCCGATAACGATGGATAATATCTTCTTTGAGTTCGGTAAATGGGACCTCACTCCGGCTTCCGAAACGGGACTCAAACAACTCGTCAAGTTGCTGCAAGATAATCCCAATATCACCATCGAACTGAGTGCGCACACGGACTTGGTGGGCGATTCGATCAGTAATATGGAACTGAGCCAGAAACGTGCGCAGGAGGTTGTTAAATACCTCACCAAAGCGGGCATAGAGAAGGATCGTCTCACGCCCGTAGGCTACGGCAAAACGAAACCTTTCGTAGCAGATAAGGCCACGCACACCAAGTATGCGTTTATTCCGGTGGAGCAAGTGCTGGATGAGCGTTTCATTTTAGCATTGCCAAAGGATCAGCAGGAGATTTGCAACTCCATCAACCGCCGTACCGAGTTTAAAGTTCTCAAAGTCACCTATAAACTCTATTAAACTTTCAACTTTAAAACTAGTCGGCTTCTATAAACTTTAAACTTTAAACTTTAAAATTTATGATACAGTACTTAGAACTCTGTCGTCGCGTCCTCAATGAGGGCGTTCGTAAGGAGGACCGCACAGGAACGGGTACGTTATCGGTCTTCGGTCACCAGATGCGGTTTAATTTAGAGGAAGGTTTTCCCCTATTGACCACGAAGAAACTGCACCTCAAGTCCATTATCTACGAACTGCTATGGTTCTTACAGGGGGACACGAACGTCAAGTACCTCCAAGACCACGGCGTGCGTATTTGGAACGAGTGGGCGGACGAGAACGGTGATTTAGGTCCTGTTTATGGCCATCAGTGGCGCTCGTGGCCTGATTATAAGGGCGGTACGATTGACCAGATTAAGAACGTCTTAGAGCAGATAAAGCACAACCCCGACTCGCGTCGATTGATGGTGAGTGCGTGGAATGTGGCGGAAGTGGATCAGATGGCGTTGCCGCCGTGTCATTGTCTGTTTCAGTTTTATGTAGCAGACGGTCGATTATCGTTGCAACTCTACCAGCGTTCGGCGGATATCTTCTTAGGGGTACCCTTTAATATCGCCAGTTATGCCCTACTCCTTCAAATGATGGCACAAGTGACGGGGTTAAAGGCCGGTGATTTCGTACACACATTCGGAGACGCCCATATCTACCTCAATCACTTGGAGCAGGTGAATTTGCAACTGACGCGTGAACCGCGACCGTTACCCGTAATGCAGATTAATCCCGAGGTTAAGGACCTCTTTGGATTCCAATATGAAGACTTTAGTTTGTTGAACTATGATCCACACCCTCATATCGCAGGTGTAGTAAGCGTGTAGAGTCACAACATTGTCACAACATTGTCACAACTTTTAAGAGCTATTATAGAGCTATAGAGATATGATAAGTATCATCGTTGCAATATCAGAAGAGAATGCGATTGGCAAACAAGGCGGTTTGCTTTGCCATTTGCCCAATGACTTGAAACATTTTA
This sequence comes from Paludibacteraceae bacterium, assembly GCA_045599545.1. Classification (GTDB taxonomy): domain Bacteria; phylum Bacteroidota; class Bacteroidia; order Bacteroidales; family Paludibacteraceae; genus Colicola. The sequence goes on from JAZRWG010000065.1 coordinate 23,294, forward strand.
AGACCGTGACGAGCGGTAGTACCGTTATTATGGGCGAGCGCACTTTTTTGAGTTTGCCAATCAATAAAACCACGGGTACGCACGCGTTGCCTAATCGCCGCAATATCGTTATTACGGACAATAAGGAGCACGCGTACGAGGGTGCGGAAATGGCCTATTCGATAGAAGATGCCATAAAATTAGCCAACACCCTACCCATCTACTCCTCTACTCCTCTACCCCAAGAAGATACCCTACCCCCCTACCCCCCTACTCCCCTACACCCGACAAAAGCCTCCGAGGCTTTTGTAATAGGCGGCGGTATGGTTTACCGTCAGTTTATGCCCTTGGCGGATAAATTGTACATCACGCATATTCATCACTCATGGAAGGATGCGGACACCTTCTTTCCGGAGATACGGCAAGACGAATGGCAGTTGGTGAGTGCCGAGCGTCAAGAGGCGGATGAGAACAACCCCTACCCGCACACTTTTGCCGTCTATACAAGGCGAAAATAAGATTTTTAGTAAGATTTTTGCAAAAATATTTGCATATATCAAAAAAAAGCAGTACTTTTGCAGCCGATTTCGTGAAAACGGGATTTACATGGTGGTCTTAGCTCAGTTGGTAGAGCATCGGATTGTGGTTCCGAGTGTCGTGGGTTCGAGCCCCACATTCCACCCCATCAAGCGACCTTCTCGGTCGCTTTTGTTTTTTAGGATGGGCTTCGTACCTTTGGTACTATCGTCTGAGATTGCATAAGTCCTCCACGAGCAAGCTCCCGAGTCCTTATCCTCTCTCATCCGTCTCTTTTTTAGAGATAGCCCATCCTAAGAAACAAAAACAGTCGCTGGAGTTGGTATGCGTGGCTCTTCGTTCAGGTTCTCCTTCGCAATGCTCAGTCGATCTGCGCCTTCGGCTTGTGCGAGCCCCACTTATGTATTCGCTTCAGTCGATCTGCGCCTTCGGCTTGTGCGAGCCCTACTGCGTTTCGGTCGATCTGCGCCTTCGGCTTGTACGAGCCCCTGTATTCTTACAGCCTCATCGGGACATTCTTGTGTCCCAAATATGGGGGTCCCCGCAAAGTACGACTTTGTGGGGAGAGAAGGAGTCGCGGGTACTTCTGCCGAAGCGGAGCTTTGGCATCGTACCGAGTGCACTCCGACGAGGCGTTCCCTCCCGTTTTTGTTTAGGGACAGCCGTTTTTTCGTGCGCGCCGACAGCGCTTCCTCGGAAACCGCCGCTTCTCGCGTCGCCCCTAACCCCACCGTCCCATCGGCGGGGGCACTACTGTTTCTACGGAAGGCTGTCTTTGCTCCTCGAAGCCCTGTGAGGCTTGGCTGTCCTCTCCTATTTCCTTTTTCCTCAATAGCCCTTCGGGCGCTCTTTCCTCTGCCAATTTGTCAGTTTCCTCCATTTCTCCTCCCCCTTTGCACGCTTTTTATACCCTATCGTTTAGCCTTCAGCAACGGCAGTCGAGCGGCAGTGGAACGGCAGTCGAGCGGCAGTGGAACGGCAGTCAAGCGGCAGTCGGGCGAAAATGCAACGGCAGTAATGCGTCGGTCAAACGTCAGTCACTAAGCCTTTTATAAGCCTATCGCTGTACTGTACCCATTCTATGGCAAGCATACAAAAACAACCGCCTCTCTCGAAGCGGTTGCCTGTTTATACCCTTTAAGCAGGGATTTAGAGTTCAGTACCGAGGGCGTTGTAGTTCTTCTCGCCACTGCGGATGATGAATTGGCCGTCCTTGATGAATTTTGAATTTTGAATTTTGAGTTTTGAATTGGCGTTGATTAGGTCTGTTCCCTTAGCCGTGACGGTAAACTTCACGCTCTTGTCGTATGAGTTCAGTCCCTCAAAGGACATCGAACCGTCGGCATTGATAATTAAATCTCCACTTTGGATCATCCAATCTGAATCAGGATCAGAAACGTTAGAAGGAAGTATCCCTCCTATACCTCTGCCCTCACATCTAATGACCGGATACGCA
>JAZRWG010000066.1:0-47520 GCA_045599545.1 Paludibacteraceae bacterium
ATACAACTTTTAGCCTACTTTTTGACCATTAGAACACTTACATTCATCGATTTTGCTTTCAAGGTGCTTGAACCGTGCAACAAATTAGTTTATAACTATTTACAAAGATTTTAGCCTACAAAATGACCATTACGCCTAAAAGTTGTGACTATGTTGGGACATTGTTGGGACATTGTTGGGACTCATGAGCGCAGGGCCCCCTACCCCCAAAAGGGGGAGCAAAGATTGCGAATCTTTGCGAAAGAACGCATAAACGGCGCGCATATAATGCACGCAAAAAGGACATAACATCCACTCGCGGATGCTCGTGGCACAGGACAAAACAAGCGTGCTCAAAGATGAGCACGAAATGCACAAGGAACCGCATACAATGCGGGACTAAATGAACGAAAAAAAAGCGCATTCAATGCAAAAAGGACATGTCCTTTTCGAAAGTGACACAAGTGTGCCAATGGCAGTTTCGAATATCACAGACAAGCGGCTCCCGATTACTCGGAAACCCGCAATTGCGGGACGTGTGTTCTAAACACCGGTGCAAAGATACGGAGAATATCAGAGAGAGGAAAAGACAAAAAAAGACCACTCCGATTTTACTCAAAGTGGTCAATCATATATTAGCCTTGCCCTCAAGGGGAATAACAAGGGTTTTTATTTCACCTTAGTGCCAAGAATATTATAGTTCTTCTCACCCTTGCGGATAATCAGTTGTCCTTTGTGTATGAACTTGTTACCTTTCACGCCTTCGCCAAACAATGTAGGCAGCGCAGTTGGACCGGATACAAGTTCAAACTTACCACCGTACCAATTGCCTTCCTCGTCTGGCACAGTGCCGGTCCAAGTAGCAGGCAGCGTCAAAGCAACAGGAGTGGTTGAGCCAACACCACTGAAAACATAGTTACCGATATTATTTTGGCAAGCATTACCTAAGAAAGTAACGGAAGTCAAGGCAGAGCAGTTGAGGAAAGCACTAACTCCAATCGTGGTTAAACTTGCTGGTAGCGTAATGGATTGCAAAGAGGTGCAAGCCTCGAAAGTATGGCTTCCAATCGAGATTAAACTTTCAGGTAAATTGATAGATTGTAAAGAGGTGCAATTGTTGAAAACCCAATCTACTATCGTGGTCACACCAGCAGGAATGGTGATAGATTGCAAACCAGAGTTATTGAAAGCCGACTCTCCAATCGTGGTTACACTTTCCGGAATGGAGATGGATACCAAAGAGGTGCATTTATAGAATGCCTTCATTCCAATAGTCGTTACACTATTAGGAATGGTAATGGAACACAAGGCGCACCATTCGAAAGCAGATTCTCCAATCTCGGTTACAGCAAAGTCAACGTTGTTGTACGATACGGTAGCGGGAACGGTGTAAGAAGAGTCTTTATATCTAGGAGAATTCTTAATCACCTTCACGGTGTTGGCTTCGCCTACGGCAGTAACCTCGAACTTCAAGCCGGAGGTTGCGTCCTCGAATTGGTCACCGATTGCGGGAGCAGGAGTACTACTTCCCTCTTTGTAGTAAACAAGGAGAACACCAGTACCTCCTGAATAGGTAATCGTTACTTCGGTTTCTTGTTTCGTGAAGGCATCCAAGTGCAAGATGATACCGGAACCTTGAATATCAAAATTACCTTCACCAAGAGAGCAATCAGTGATACCGGCAGTAACGGTAACGTAAATACCCGGCTTTGTGGCAAACCCTGGCTTTTGAATGTTTACAATAGCGTCAATACCAGACACCATACTTGCTTTGTACTTGTCCGTGTAATCTGGGATACCAGAGCCATTGCCTAACCATGCGATTTGACTCCAATCAACTGCCCACAGTCCTGCGCTCAGCGTCAGGGCTGCAAAAATAGTAAAAATCTTCTTCATAAACTTGAATTTTTAGTTAATAATTATTGTTAATTTTGTGTTCATACACATTTTCGACTGCAAAGGTACATAAAAATTTCGACATACACAAATTTTTTGCGAACTTTTTGGAAAAAAAGTGAAAATTGCATTAGGGAAAGGAGGGACATGTAATGGTGCGAAGCACGGCGGCGTCCGAAATAAAACTGCATTTTTTCGTCAAAAGGACATCAAACTAGAATTTCTGCTGCCACATCGCTTTTACATCCTCCCAACGATAATAACAATCCTGTACCGGAGTGAGACCGACAATGGGACGCTCAATCTCATTATAAAGCACCTTCACAAGAATGTCCTGTTGCCTGTTTCTATAGAATATCATTTGTATATTCGAGGCCATGCACAGATTATGGTGGGCTATCCAACGCTGTTCGATCTCTTGAGGTTGCATCTCACTGCCACCAACCTCTCCTATTCCCATATTACTAACAATGGTCATCATCGGATAGTCATGACCAAAGCGCAAATCGGCATTATATTCGCCCGATTCAATGGCTTGATCCGCTTTCTCAATCCACTCCTTGAGGGCTATATTGGAATTATGCAACCGCTTGGCTCCCGCTTGAGGCACATTGCAGAAATAGAGTGCCATGTAATAGGTCTTCTCCATCACATAATAATAAACCGTAGCGGTATCCATATAACGGAAGATATTGCAGTCTAAATCGAAGTCCTGACTGATAGCCGCCGTCTCATAGATATCGCTTTGCAGTTGACGCACATTCAAACGAAGACCGGTAGTGTCCGTAAAGAGGCGCTCCAACACCACCGATTCGTCATAAGGCAGTTGGCTGAGCAGTGCTTTTTGGATACTGTCGTGCGCAGCTTTAATAGGTTGATCACTACCCGTACAGTCAATGTATTTCTGGGTCTGTTCTCCTGTATCAAAATTATACTGAATCGTAGGATTGAGCCGCGTCAAACTATTCGTAAAGGCAGACATCGAGATAATACAACGAGGCACCATACTACTGATGGACTGAATATGCACGTTCTTGCCCCTGAGCACCTCGGGGAAGCGTTCGTACATGCGTTGAGCAATAGCAGCATGCTCGCGTTCGCCACGGTCCGTCAAGCGGCCATCGGCATAATTATAAGAAGCTAAAACGGATTTAGCCAACGGAATAAGTTCGCTGCCGGTGCGCGTCAAAACGCCCAACGAGTCGGCACGATAGAGGGTGTTGAGCAGTCCCACATAGCTCTTATCGCCCCAAGCGGAACGCGAACCATGACGGCCATAGTGACTGATATAGAAAGGCACATAACCTTTCGGAGCAGGCGTGTTCTGATAGCCGTTGGTGCCGGCAACGGGATACTCGTAGGAATGCAAGTTACAACCTATGCGGTGATAATCTTCGCGTAGGTCTTGAATGATTTGTTCATTGCGCGCCGAGAGGTTAATCGTTAGGCAACAAGTCAATAATAAGAGAATCGTTTTTTTCATTGGTGTTATAGTCGTTAGTGGTTAGTGGTTAGTGGTTAGTCGTTAGTCGTTAGTGCTTAATCGATTTCAGAGAAACAGGGAAGTCGAAGAATGTATCCGGATAGGGTTCGTTGGCTAAGGTGAAGTGCCACCACTCGGTTTCAAAGGGCTTGAAACCATGGCGCATCATCGCGTCCCTGAGCAGTTGACGCATAGCCAATTGGTCGGGTGTGAGGTCGGTATAAGTCGGATACGAGCTAAAGCCAAACCAGTCAAAAGTGCCACCCATATCCACTTCGCGCTCGGTGGTCATATCAAAGAGGGTAAGGTCAATGGTAGAGCCGTGCGTGTGGGAACTATGCTCGCAGATAAAACCCTCCGGGAAGAGGCGGTCTTTAGCCAGTTCCGGGTAGAAATAGGGCTTGGTGATAGTATCAGCCACGTCCTTTGACCAACGAACGAAGTGGTCCACCGCCCGTTGCGGACGATAAGCATCGAAGATCTTGAGGCGATAGCCCTGCTGTTGTAGGTCCTCGCTCACGCGTTTGAGGGAATCCACGGCTTGGCGGGTCATCAGAGCAATCGGTTCGTCATAGCCATCTACACGCGCGCCTACGAAATTATAAGAGGAGTGGTAACGAATATCGAGGAGCACGTCGGGTATCTCCTCGGAGATACTGACAAAGTCGTATTTAGCGCCTTGCGGTTGGTTCCTAAAGTGTTTATAGACCGTTAGTCCGGCAAAAAAGACGGCGAAAACGATAAAAAGAATTAAATCTGTTTTTTTCATTGATGAACATCTGTTTAAATCTACGGGAGATAATTAATCTACATCGACTTCTTTGAGTGCGTCGGTGAGGTCAAAAGTGAGTTCAATGCGGTTATTGAGTTCCACATCCTGTTCGCGGTCGTCCTTGTCCACGCTATATTTGACGATAATCGCCTCGGGATACATCTTCCCCACTGTGGCGCGAATAGTAGCGGGCACGAGGTTCTCCGGCACACCCGTCATCATGCGTACGCTTTCCAGATTGCCCTTACCGTCGAACTCCCACTGGGATTGGTCGGAGAGAAGGACGTCATAATCCGCCCAGAAGCTCCTACCCTCTTGCGTAACAACGATGACTTGCTGAACATCCACATAGGATTGCATAAGTGTCTTTGCCGCCTGAGGCAATAAATCGTAGGAAATAACTCGGGTATCATCCGCACAAGCAGAAAGGGATAGAACACAAAAGGCAATAATAAGTATTTTTTTCATAAACTCAGATTTTTGTGCAAAGATACAACTTTTTTGGGATATGTGCAACTATTTTTGTGATTTTTATGATTTTTTGAGGTTCTGAGAGACTATATCTCTCACAGATTACAGGGTGACTGTCCGCAAATATGCGAGTGCTACTACCAAAATGAGTAAAGGCAACCCTATGGGCCGCCACTGGGAGTAATATCAGTATGAGATTATTTGTGACTGTCCTGCCTTAACATTACCCGACCATTCTTTTTCTGTTGGATAAAATAAGTATCCCGATTGTTGCTTTACTTTAATATTATAATATCCAACTTCAACCTCTTTTTTTACAGAGGTATTGCCTTGTTGTGTAAAAGATAACGATGTGTTTCCGTTAATTGTAACATAATAAGGATCATTTGTTGTGTTCAACAATTGAATGGTTCCTTTACTCGTAGGCTCTTCACCACGAGACGTCGAACCGTTTTTTGAACAATTGGTTAATCCAAAAGTCATTGTGCATAACACAATAAAATACAATAGTTTTTTCATAATGATTGTTTAATACTTTTGCCTACTCTTCATCGGATTTTCGGCATACTCCGTTGTTAATAACTATTTGGTCGTCCGTTGTCGACGAGGCACAAAAAAGTGGACTAAACTTTTAATCCACTATTCTTGGTATCGCCAAACACCTTGCCGTTGGATAAAGTAAAGCCCACTCAAAGAGAGTGAGCGTTGAACTTTACTTCACTACGGCTAAAAATTGGCGATTTTAGAATAGTGTGAACTAAAGATAACGCTATATTATCTATTTGCAAATTGATTGCTTGTTTTATTTCATAGGCTGTAATTTTATTATTAATTTGATTTTACTAGAATGCTAGAGAACTAGAAAACTAGATTTATTTAATAACCTCTAACACGACGACGAGCAACGGACATCTGCTCTTTAATCCCCCCTTCAGCAAGGAAAGCCGCTTCCAACTTGGTCAAATAGGACATTATCCCCCTATCCGCTTGATGAATAAGCGTCAGAGCCGTATTACAAAACTCCTCTAAATTCCAACGTTCAAAATATGGGGCATACTGCCCAACATCGTTATTAGCAAAACAATAGTCTTTCAGAGCCTTACTTCGAGGATGAGTAGATGTCCAAATAGGCAAACCATTGACACGTAATTGATCCTCATAATCTTCTTGCAATTCCTTAAGAGAGCCACGCGCAACATTGAGCAATTTAAGAGCCATCTCCATAGAGGTCATACCATCTTCTAATCCTTCCACTATATTCTGTTTGCCAGAACGCGCCGCTTGTACCATTTGATCAATCGTACGGTCTCCTCGTTCCAAATATCTATTTACAAAATAATAAGTCATATCATAGAGGATGACCGTCTTTTTGTAAAACAATAATGCCTTGCAATCCGTAAGAGGTTTTAGAAAACCATTGGGGTTAAGAGGAGAAGACATAACGATAATAAATTTAGTGGTTAGAGAGATAGTTGACTAGAGGACTAGAAATCTAGAAATCTAGAGTTCTAGAAAACTAGACAACTAGAATCCTAGAGCTCTAGATAACTAGAAAAACTTATTGCAGCAACAGTTCCATGATGGTGCAGGCAGCTTTAGCCACGGGGCTACCGGGACCAAAGATAGCGGCTACACCCGCCTTGTACAAGTAGTCATAGTCCTGAGCAGGGATAACACCACCGGCTATCACCATTATATCCTCACGACCTAACTTCTTGAGTTCGGCAATCACTTGCGGAACGAGAGTCTTGTGACCGGCAGCAAGCGAGCTTACACCCAGTACATGAACGTCGTTCTCCACGGCTTGCTTAGCAGCCTCTTCGGGCGTCTGGAACAAGGGTCCCATATCCACATCGAAACCGCAATCGGCATAACCGGTAGCGACTACTTTAGCACCACGGTCGTGTCCGTCCTGACCCATCTTAGCGATCATGATACGAGGTTGACGACCTTCTTTCTTAGCGAACTCGGCTGTGAGTTCTTGAGCACGTTGGAAGTACTCATCGTTCTTTGTTCCTGCTGCGTACACGCCTGAAATAGTTCTAATAGTTGCTTTATAACGTCCAACGACTTTCTCGCATGCGTCGGAGATCTCTCCTAAACTAGCGCGGAGGCCGGCAGCCTTCACAGCCAGTGCGAGTAGGTTCTCACCTTTTTTACCATCAGCCCATGCTTGAACGGAAGCCGTGATCTCATTGAGAGCGGCTTGAACAGCCTTCTCGTCACGGTTCTTGCGCAGTTCTTGCAAACGAGCTACCTGTTCGGTACGAACGGCCGTATTATCCACTTCCAGAATATCAATCGGATCCTCATGGTCCAAACGATACTCGTTCACGCCGATAATCTTTTGTTCGCCGGAGTCAATGCGAGCCTGCGTGCGAGCAGCGGCTTCCTCGATGCGCATCTTCGGAATACCGGTCTCAATGGCAGCCGCCATTCCACCCAGTTTCTCAATCTCTTGGATATGCTCCCAAGCCTTGTCGGCAATCTCCTTGGTCAGAGTCTCTACATAGTAAGAACCTGCCCACGGGTCAATCTGCTTGCAGACCTTGGTTTCCTCTTGGATATAAATCTGCGTATTACGAGCGATACGAGCCGAGAAGTCGGTCGGCAGAGCGATAGCCTCATCCAGCGCGTTGGTGTGCAGCGATTGGGTGTGACCCAAAGCAGCCGCCATGGCCTCGATACAGGTACGACCTACGTTGTTGTAGGGGTCTTGCTCGGTGAGCGACCAACCGGAAGTCTGGCAGTGGGTACGCAGAGCCATAGATTTAGGATTCTTGGCACCGAAGCTCTTCACAATCTTAGCCCAGAGCATACGAGCAGCACGCATCTTGGCAATCTCCATGAAGTGGTTCGTTCCGATAGCCCAGAAGAAACTCAAACGCGGAGCGAAAGTGTCCACGGACATACCTGCATTCACACCGGCGCGGAGGTACTCAATACCGTCAGCGAGCGTGTAAGCGAGTTCAATATCTGCCGTGGCACCTGCTTCCTGCATATGGTAACCGGAAATGGAGATAGAGTTGAACTTAGGCATGTTCTGCGACGTATATTCGAAGATATCAGCGATAATCTTCATCGAGAACTTAGGCGGATAGATATAGGTATTACGAACCATGAACTCCTTGAGGATATCGTTTTGGATGGTACCTGCCATCTCCTCCAGTTTAGCACCTTGCTCCAAACCGGCATTGATATAGAACGCCAGGATAGGCAGAACGGCACCGTTCATAGTCATAGAAACGGACATCTTATTCAAAGGAATACCGGCAAAGAGAACCTTCATATCCTCGAGCGAGCAGATGCTCACACCGGCTTTACCGACATCACCCACCACGCGCATGTTGTCGGCGTTATATCCACGGTGAGTGGGCAGGTCAAAGGCAACGCTTAGTCCCTTCTGACCGGAAGCCAAGTTACGACGATAGAAAGCATTCGACTCAGCCGCAGTGGAGAAACCGGCGTACTGACGAATAGTCCAAGGACGCATCGGATACATGCCGCTATAAGGACCACGCAGGAAAGGTGGCAGACCGGCAGCGTAGTTGAGGTGCTCCATGCCCTCAAGATCCGCTTTCGTATAAACGGGTTTAACCTCAATCTTCTCAGGGGTTACCCAGTTGGTTTCATTCGCTCCTTCAAACTTAGAAGCAGCTACTTTCTTGATATCAATATCTTTAAAATTAGGTTTCATAGCTACAATTATTTATTAAGGAGTTGATTATTAAAATCTTTTAGGGTTTCGAGCACATTCGAGCGAACGTGGATGAAGTTCTTAATGCCCAGTTTCTGGAGGTCTTCCATGCAAGCGGGAGCACCGGCAACGATGAAGATCTCCTTCGCGTCCTCAAGGTCTAACCAAGCTTGCGGAGCGTAGGTTGCATATTCGTCATCGGAAGAGCAGAGCACGATAATATCGGCTTTGGCTTTACGAGCGGCTTTGATACCGTCCTTAACGGACTTGAAGCCGTTGTTGTCAATAACCTTGTATCCGGCGCAAGCCAAGAAGTTACAACTGAATTGAGCACGCGCGATACGCATAGCCAAGTTACCAATGGTAAGCATGAAAGCAACGGGTTGCTTAGCCGCTCCTTCGGTAGCCAGACGCAGAGCCTCAAACTCCTCAGCAGCACGAGCGCAAGGCAGTGTTTGCAGTTCGGCACCGCAAGCGTTGCAACCACAAGCGCAAGCCGTCGTTTTGATCTTCTTACCGGCTTTCTCGTTGAAGTTCGGGAATTGGTTGGAACCCAGCAGTGTCTCTTTGCGCTTAGCCACATCGCCCAGACGAGTCTTGAGGTTAGCGGCGATAGCTTCTTGAACCTTGTTGTTAACAATCATCTCATACATGCCGCCTTGCTCTTGAATAGCGAGGAATTGTTTCCAAGCCTCAGCAGCAATAGCAGCCGTCAGGTTCTCAATGTAATAGGAACCGGCAGACGGGTCAACAACCTTGTTGATATGGGTCTCTTCCTTAAGCATGAGTTGTTGGTTACGCGCGATACGCTCCGCAAAATCGGTGGGATCCTCGTAGGTCACGTCAAAGGGCGTAACGACGATCTCATCCACACCGGCAATAGCTGCCGACATGGTCTCGGTCTGACTACGAAGCAGGTTAACATAAGCGTCAAACACGGTCATGTTAAAGCGAGACGTCTGTGCGCTGACGTTCATCTTAGCCGCCTCTTTCAGTGCCTTGGTGAAGATAGGAGCCTTGTAGGCTTCTACGATCTTAGCCCAAAGCAGACGAGCGGCACGGAACTTAGCAATCTCAATGAAATAGTTCACGCCAATACCCATATTAAAACGTATCTCACGAGCAGCGAGGTAGTTGGGTACACCGGCCTCGGTGAGCATGGTCATATAATCAGCACCCCAAGCCAGAGCGTAAGCCAGTTCTTGTGCGCTATAAGCGCCCGCGTTATTAAGGATAACAGAGTTAACGCCTACCACGCGGTAGTTAACCAGCGTCTTAGCAGCGTTGATGGTCTCTTTCAGTTTGTTAGTCACCTCTTCGCGACTCAGTTTCTTGCCTTGGAGCAACATCTTCTTGAACGGATCGACATTGATGCTACCACGAACGGCTTTGAAGTCATAACGCTTGCGACCGAAGTAGCGAACGAGGAAACCGGCCAACTTAGGAGCGGCACACGGGCAAATGGTGAAGTTGAGGTCAACAACGCGAGCGTCAATGCCCTCTAATAATGTTTTAATAAAACGATAGTTCACTTTGTCAGCATCCAAGCAGAAGCCGATGGAATTGATACCCTTACCGAGTACTTCCAGCGCTTTCGCATTGGCTTTGCGGGCGTTCTTGCACGCGCAGATGTTCTGACGAATAGCCCAATCGTTGTTTTCCTTCGTTCCACGAACATAGGGGAATTGCCCCGGTGCGGAAACGGTTGATTTGAGACCACGCAGGTCTTCCTGACGGTAGAAGGGTTGTACATTAAACCCTTCCGTGGTGCGCCATACAAGTTTTTTCTCATAATCGGCACCCTTGAGGTCGGTGATGATCTTCTCCTTCCACTCTTTGGTGGTGATTTTGGGGAAGTCAGCCAACAGATTCAGTTTGTTTTCTGCCATGATTGTTAATAATTTGTGATTTGTTATTTGTGATTTATTATTTGTGATTTTTCAAAAAAGCGCATAAAACCGCTTACAGGCTGCAAAGTTACAACTTTTTTTTGATACTACCAAATAAAAACACAATAAAATGAACAAAAAATGCTAAAAAACATGCATTTCGACGTTTTCGCGCATAAAAAATCACCTCGCGCTTGCGTATATGCGCGAAAATTTGTAATTTTGCGCCCTAATTTGGGATAATATGAGAAAAATTGTCTTACTACTGTTTTTAGTCCTTGGCGCGAGTTGCTTTCTGTCGGCACAAGAGGACACCCAATGGCGCGACACCACCGTTGAGATCAGCGGTGAGTGGGAAATAAGGCGTATTGAACCGGCTAAAAAGAAAGATATCAGTGCTGTACTCAACAACTTTACGCTCCCTTTAGAGGTGGGTTGTGCTTTTTCACCCAAAAAAGGACAGGCGCGCCCGGGATTTTACACTCGAACCGGTTTGGAATATAGGCAGTTTAAGACGGTGGGTTGGAGTTTGGCCGCTGAGTTTGACTCATACACAAGAAAGTATGAAAAGACCGATATTGACAAAGGCAATATCACCAAGGGAAGGGATTGGACCATTGATTTGCTCCTTGGCGGAGGCTACCGCCTTCCGTTTGTAAAGAATGTAAAGGAATATCTCAAGCGTCCGGGATATGATAATATATGGTCTTTGGGACTGATGTTATTTGCCGGTGCCAGTTGTTTGTCGGTGGAGAATGTAACGCCTGCCGGCAAGGATAACGAAGGCAAAGAGGTTTATCACACGGAGGTTATGGACACGTGGGTACCATCGGCTAAGATAACAGCAAGTGTGGAATATACCGTTTGCTATGGAATTAGCCTTTATACCACGATCGGCTATCTGCAACATTTTATGAAATCGCCCCTCCAAAGCGATTATGTGGGCGATCTCATTGCCAGTTTAGGAATAACCTTCTTCTTTAGATAAAAGATATCGTAACGATCATGAAGCATTATCTTCTCACCGGGTTATATGCCAGCGCACGAGCGATGCGACTGCAAGCGATCTGCAAAGACCGCCCTACCCTTATTGTGATGGATAATGCCGACGAAGCACTGTATTTGTATAAGGATTTACAGGCGATAGGCGACAGGCCCCTTTTCTTCCCCACTTCCCGCAGGAGAAGGCAAGGAACGGACGAAGCGATGCTTATTCAGCGCACGGAAGTACTTAACGCATTAGTTGAAAGTTTAAAGTGTAAAGTTGAAAGTTATTTAGTGGTTACTTATCCTGAGGCATTGGCGGAGGCTACGCCATTGCCCAAAGCCTTGACGGGTAATACGATAAAACTTGAAGTTGGACAATCGATTTCGATGGAGACGATCGTAGAGCAACTGGTCAAGCAAGCGTTTGTGAAAGTCGATTTTGTCTATGAACCCGGGCAATATGCCATTCGAGGAGGAATCATGGATATTTATTCCTTTAGCCACGAACTACCCTACCGCCTTGATTTCTTTGGGGATGAGATTGATTCTATCCGTGAGTTTGATATAGAGACGCAACTGAGCAAAGAGCAGGTAACATCCATAGCCGTTTCGCCTGCCTTAGAGCAGAACGAGGACACCGGATTTATCACCGACTTTTTAGCAAAGGATACGCTATGGATAAGCAACGATTGGTCGTTGGTAAAGTTTAAACTAGAAGGTCTAGATAAACTAGATATTCTAGGCAATCTAGACAACCTAGAAACAATCGAAATCAACTCCAAGTCCTTCTTCCCGACCTACGATAAGCGCGAGTTCCACACCGTTCCGCAACCGCCCTTCCACAAGAACTTTGATTTATTAGCGGAGGATATACACGCCAAGCAAGAGGCGGGATATCAGGTCTTCATCCTCGCCGAGCAGCAAAAGCAACTCGACCGCTTGCAATCCATTTTGGAATGTGGAGAGTGGAAAGTGAAAGTGGAAAGTATCCGGTTCATACAACAGAGCCTTCACGCGGGATTTGTAGATGAGGACCTTAAGGTGGTCTACTACACGGACCATGAGATCTTTGAGCGTTTCCATCGTGTGACGCTTCGCAGCGAGGAGTCGCGTCGAGGCAAAGCCATCCTTACGCTCAAGGAGATTAACCAACTGCGCTTGGGCGATTATGTAGTACACGCCGACCACGGAATCGGTACCTTCGGCGGACTGGTCACGACTCCCGTCAACGGCAAACCGCAGGAGATGATCAAGATTCTCTATCGCGACGGCGACACTATTTTTGTAAGCATTCATAACCTCCATCGCATCAGCAAATACAAAGGACGTGAAGGTTCGGCACCTACCATCTCCAAACTGGGTAGCGGAGCGTGGGAGCGGCTCAAGGAGCGCACCAAGGATAAAGTGAAGGACATAGCGCGCGATCTGATTGCTCTCTATGCTACGCGCAAGCAGCAGCAAGGGTTTGCGTATATGCCGGACGATTATATGCAGCACGAGTTGGAAGCTTCCTTCTTATACGAGGACACCCCCGATCAAGCCAAAGCGACAGCCGATATCAAACGGGATTTGGAGAGTCCGCAACCGATGGACAGGCTGGTCTGCGGAGATGTAGGATTCGGTAAGACAGAAGTGGCAATGCGTGCCGCCTTTAAGGTAGCCACGAATGGCAAACAAGTCGCCGTTTTAGTGCCCACCACCGTTTTGGCACTGCAACACTATAACACTTTCAAGGATCGCTTCAAGAACTTCCCCATTCGCATTGAGTATCTGTCTCGCGGTAAGTCGGCGAAACAAGTAAGCGAAATACTGGCGGATTTACGAGCCGGCAAAATAGATGTCTTGATCGGCACCCACAAACTGGTGGGAAGGCAAGTGCATTGGCACGATTTAGGACTGCTGATTATCGACGAGGAACAGAAGTTCGGAGTAGCCGTCAAGGAGAAACTCAAATCGCTCCGCACGAACGTGGATGTACTCACATTGACGGCAACGCCTATCCCTCGTACGTTACAGTTCTCGCTGCTGGGGGCACGCGATTTAAGTATCATCAACACGCCTCCTCAAAATCGTTATCCGGTGCAGACGGAGGTTATCACTCCCGAAGACGAGGATATAATCAAAGAGGCTTTGGAGTTAGAGTTAGCACGTAATGGTCAAGTGTTCGTGGTCAATAACCGCATCGAGATGTTACCTCGCATAGAGAGTCGTATTCACAAGTTATGTCCGGAGGCTCGCATCGTAGTGGCTCACGGACAGATGCCCACCGATGAGATGGAGGAAAAATTAGAGGCGTTTATCAATTATGATTACGATATTCTCATTTCGACTACTATTATTGAGTCGGGAGTAGATATACCGAATGTGAACACGATGATTATCTATTCGGCGCAGCATTACGGACTGGCGGACTTGCACCAACTCCGCGGACGTGTGGGACGAAGCAACCGCAAGGCGTACTGCTATTTGGTAGCCCCCGAAAAAGAACTGCTCACCGAGGATGCACGTAGGCGACTGAATGCTATCACCACCTTTGCGGATCTGGGTTCTGGCTTTAATTTAGCCATGCAAGACCTTGACATCCGTGGGGCGGGCAATATGCTCGGTGCCGAACAGTCAGGATTCATTGCGGACCTCGGTTACGACACCTACCAACGTATCCTCAACGAAGCAGTGGAAGAACTCCGTGACGAGTATAGTCTTTCAGGCGAAGCCGGTCTTTCAGAGAGCGAAGCGAACGGTCTTTCAGCCGTAGGCGGTCTATCAGCGCAGCGGTCTAATTGGTGCAGTGACAGCCAACTCGAAAGTGACCTTCCCCTCTGTTTCCCGAATACGTATATTGAAAATATATCCGAACGTATTACCCTATATAAGGAGTTGGATAGTCTGACGAATGAGGACGATTTGGTGGAGTATAAGAAGCGACTTATCGACCGTTTCGGTCCGCTGCCCGACGAGGCAGAAGAACTGCTCAATGTTGTTCGACTCCGTTGGTTATGCTGCCAAATGGGCATTGAAAAGATCTTCCTAAAGCAAGAGCAAATGACGCTATTCTTTGTTGCGAATAGAGATGGTTATTGGCAGAGCGAGATCTTCGGTAATATATTACACTACGCCGTCACAAAAACCGACCGCTGTCGGCTGGTAGAACAGACGGATAAAACGGGACATAAAACAGGCAAACGATACCTAACCATTCAGCAAGTCAAGACCCTTGCGGGAGCCTTGAACCTACTACAAAAGTTGAAAGTTTAAAGTTTAAAGTTTAAAGAAGTCGTCTAGTTAAAAAGTTTAGAGTTAAAAGAGAAATATATGAATTTTATAGGAATCATTCCGGCGCGATATGCGTCCACCCGTTTTCCGGGAAAGCCGCTCGTTGACATCGGTGGCAAACCGATGATACAGCGCGTTTATGAACAAGCCAAGAAAGTCTTGGACACCGTTATTGTGGCCACCGATGATGAGCGCATCTTTAATGCCGTTAAGAACTTCGGCGGAGAAGTCGTTATGACCCGCACCGACCATAAATGCGGTACCGACCGCTGCCTTGAGGCTTATGATAAGTGGCAACAGGCTATAAAGCACCCTACTCCCCTACTCCCCTACTCCTCTACTCCCGACATCAAAGATGTCATCATCAACATCCAAGGCGATGAACCTTTCATTCAGCCGGAGCAGATTCGGGCGATTATGTCCTGTTTCCCCACCGAGATAGCCACCCTCGTTAAACCCTTCACTACAGAGGACACGTTGGCAGACCTCGAGAATCCCAATACACCTAAGGTTGTGTTCTCGATAGGCGGAAAGGCAGAAATGTTCTCCCGTTCGGTAATACCTTATCTGCGGGGAATAGAGAAAGAACAGTGGCTCGCGCAAGGAATGCATTATCGTCATATAGGGATGTATGCTTATCGGGCAGACATTTTACGGAAGATAACCACCCTACCCCAATCGCCGTTAGAAAAGGCCGAGAGTTTAGAACAACTGCGCTGGCTCGAGAACGGGTATCAGATCAAAGTAGCGGTGTGTACCACCTATTCGATGGGTATTGACACCCCCGAAGACCTTGCAAACGCGATAGCGTATCTTTCAGCCGAAGGCGGTCTTTCAGCGTAGCGGTCCTTTCAGTGAACAAAGTGAACGATCAAAATAAAATTATACAATTATGATTGACAAAACACCTACGCCTCATATTGGGGCAAAATTAGGCGACATCGCCGAGAAAATGATTATGGCAGGAGATCCTCTCCGTGCTAAGTTAATGGCAGAGAAATACTTGACCGATGCCAAGTTAGTGAACGAAGTGCGTGGAATGTTAGCTTATACGGGCTACCACAACGGCAAACGCATCACCGTGATGGGTCACGGAATGGGAATTCCCTCCATCGGTATCTACAGTTATGAACTATTCAACTTCTACGGGGTGAAACGTATCATTCGCGTAGGTTCGGCAGGTTCCATCAACAAGGACCTCAACATTGGCGACCTCGTGATAGCCGAAGGTTCGTGCACAAACTCGAATTACGCCAATCAGTTCGGTTTCCCCGGAACCTATGCCCCGATTGCCAGTTTTGAGTTGCTGCGCGATGCAGCCGCGGCGTGTGACAAGTACGGTTACCACTATAAGGTGGGTAATGTCTATTCTTCGGATACCTTCTACACTGAGTTTGACGACAACCAACAGTGGATTAAGATGGGTGTACTCGCCGTTGAAATGGAGGCTCCCGCTTTGTATATGAACGCAGCGCGTAGCGGCAACCAAGCCCTCGTTATCTGCACCATTAGCGATAACATCTTGACAGGCGAAGCCACCACCGCAGAGCAGCGTCAGAACTCCTTCACTCACATGATGGATGTAGCTTTTGATATTATTTGATGAAGAAAACGTTATTTTTGGCATTACTCATGCTTCCTCTGTTGGGCTATGCTAAAACGGATAGCACAACTGTGGACAAACCGAAGATACTCACCGGCATTTCCGGAGGTATGGCTCTACATGTGGGTTACGGATTTACATCCTCTCCCCAAGAGTTATTCCGTAATCCCAATTTAGGCTCGCAAGACTATATCACGTCTTTGCCTAAAGATGGTGTCTTTCTTGGGTTAGGCGGACTGCTACGCTTTCACCTCTTGGATCACATCCATTTAGGAGGAGAAGGATACATGTCTCTCATGCCGCTTATGAAATCCGGCAGTAATATCCGTTTCGGTTGGGGAGGAGCTTTTATAGATGGTTATATCACGGCAGGACGGCTCCGCCCGATGATTGGTTTGGGTTTAGGAGGAGGTTCAATGAAGCGTCTCTTTGTGCCGGAGAGTGCCGAAAAAGTGTATTCGGAAGAGGTACAGTATAACTCATCTTATACCCAAACGCCCTTCTTCTATCTCAATCCTTATGTAGGATTAGAAATCCTTTTGGGTGCTGCCAAATTGCGTTCTTTGTATTTACGGTTAGACTATATGCTTCCCTTTGGCAGGAAAGATAGTTCATTGAGTGCCAAAGCCATGAGCGAAGTCATGCAATGGTCTAATTTTATTACGCCTTCCGGACCACGGTTATACATAGGTATTATGTTTGGTAAACAAAAAAAATAAAATAATGGATAAAAACACTTGGATTGGCTTTCTTTTGATTGCCGCAATTATTGTTGGGTTCTCTATGCTCAGCCGCCCCAACAAAGAAGAGATGGCTGAGCATCAACGGGTTCATGATTCCATCGCCCTGGTTCAACAGATGGAAGCCGAAGCACAACGCCTCTCGGATGAGATAACGGCACAAATGGCCATCACCGAACCTGAGGTACAAGAGGAGTTTGTTACGCTGGAGAACGAGAAGATTCGTTTAAATCTCTCCACCCTGGGCGGTCGTATCAGCAGCGCTTACCTCAAGGAGTATAAGGCTTATGGTGACTCGATCAACGACCTCTGTCTTTTCCAAGGACAGGAGGCAAGTATGAGTTTCACCTTTATCACGGCCAATAACCGTATTCTGGCTACTAAAAACCTGCACTTTGAACCGCAACCCATCACGACTACCGACAACGCTCAAACGCTCATTATGCGTCTTAAGACGGCAGAGGAACAGAGTTATCTGGACTTCGTTTATACCTTGCCCGATAACGAGTATATGTTCTCCTTCCGCATTGTGCCGCATAACATGCAGAACTTCATTGCGGGCAATGTCAACTCGATGGAGATGCAGTGGAACCAACTCATCCCGCAACAGGAACGCGGACGCAAGTTCGAGGAGCGTTATGCCCAATTGCAGTATATGCTGCCCGGCGGGGATATGGAGAAACTGAGCGAACAGAAACACGATAGCAAGAAGGAATCGGCTAAGGTTCGTTGGATTGGTTATAAGGACCAGTTCTTCTCCACCGTTATGATCGCCGACGATGCCTTTACCGGTTCGGTCTTTGAGTCGGCTCCGCAAGACAAATACAGCAACTACATCAAGGAGTATAAA
Source organism: Paludibacteraceae bacterium (assembly GCA_045599545.1). Classification (GTDB taxonomy): domain Bacteria; phylum Bacteroidota; class Bacteroidia; order Bacteroidales; family Paludibacteraceae; genus Colicola. The sequence goes on from JAZRWG010000066.1 coordinate 17,641, forward strand.
ACCACCACGAATGTACCCTTGGATATAACGGGTGCCAAACCCACCTCATTCCGTTTCTACATGGGTCCCAACCAGTACAACACCCTCAAAGCGTATGACGCGGATGTAGAGGGCGATGCTAAGTTGCACCTCAAGGAACTCGTTCCGTTAGGATGGAAGATTGTGGCATGGATAAACAAGATTTTAGTTATCCCTATGTTCGACCTCTTCACCGGTTGGGGTTTACATATTGGGCTTGTTATCCTGCTCATGACGCTCGTTATCAAACTCATCTTGCTGCCCTTCGTCTTTGCCTCCTATAAGTCGAGTGCTAAGATGCGTGTTCTCAAACCGCAAATGGATGAGATCAACGCCAAGTACCCTGCCGACAAGATGCAGGAGCGTCAGCAAGCCACCATGGCCCTCTACCAGCGGGCGGGGGTCAGTCCGATGTCGGGCTGTCTGCCTATGCTCTTCCAGTTCCCCGTGCTGATGGCTATGTTCTGGTTCTTCCCCACGGCCATTGAGTTGCGTGGTCAGTCTTTCCTTTGGGCAGACGACCTATCAGCTTATGATGCTATCCTGACGTGGTCGCATTCGATCCCCTTACTGGGCACTCACCTTAGTCTCTTCTGCTTGCTTATGACCGTAGCCAACTTCGGTTATACGTTTATTACGATGCAGAATCAGGCTACCGACCCGAATATGAAGTTCATGAAGTGGATGATGTACCTCATGCCGCTTATGTTCCTGTTTATCTTCAATGACTACGCTGCCGGTTTGAGTTACTACTACTTACTCAGCCTTGGTTTCACCATCCTTCAAACGATGATCTTCCGTTGGTCTATTGACGACGAGAAACTGCTCAAACAGATGGAGGAGAACGCCAAGAAGAAAGGCGCACAGAAGAAGTCCGGTTTTATGGCTCGTCTGGAAAAGATGCAGCAGGAGCAACTCCGTGCCGCCCGTGAACAAGCTAAAGCGAACGCCAAGCGCATGCGCTAATCCTTCAGTGCTTGTGAGTCACAACATTGTCACAACATTTAGGAGCTATTATAAGCCTATGAAGATAGTCATTATTGGATCAGGGAATGTAGGCACCAACTTGGAGGCGGCTTTTCGTCGCGCTGGGTTGGAAGTAATCATGGTCTCGTCGCGTGGGGCGTTAGAGGACCTGCCGACGACGGCGGATGCCTATTTCTATACGGTAGCGGATAATGCCGTACAAGAAGTAATAAATAAGGTACACGTACACCCGCGCGCGATGCACCTTATCACGTCGGGTACCCTACCCCTCTCTGTTTTTGGTGAGGACAAGCCTCACTCAGGCATCTTCTATCCCTTTATGACTTTCTCCAAAGCGAGGATATTAGAGGACTTTTCGAATGTACCTGTTTTCATTGAGGCCAAGAACATTGATGACACAGCGGCTGTCTATTCGTTAGCATTAACCCTGACATCGCATGTTTACGAAGCATCGCAAGCGGACAGAGAGAAACTGCATGTAGCGGGGGTGTTTGTGAATAACTTCGCCAACTGCCTGTATAAGAGTGCCGAAGACATCCTTCGCGGAACGGGTATTCCGTTCAAGTGCTTGCTTCCGCTCATTGATGAAACGGCAGCCAAAGTGCATGTTATGAGTCCGAAGGACGCGCAGACGGGTCCTGCCCGCCGAGGGGACGAGGCCGTGATGGAGCATCATCTCTCCCTTCTCACCCCCGAGGAAAAAGAGATATACCAAATGCTATCCAATAAAATTAGAAAACAACAAACACAATGAAACGAACCATTCTTATAGTTCTTGTCTGCATCGTACTTTTGGGCGGTGGTTTAGGCTGTGTTTACTATCAATTTATGCCCCAACTCAAAGCGGCTCAATCGGCACAGCAAGAGGCGGATCAGATGTTCTCCATCACATTTGTAGGCGATGATGGCATAGACGATTTCGTCGCCCAAGGCGGAGCCTCGTCTACCGCCGAGGCGGCAAACTACACCGTTTCCTTCCTTACGCACGGATTGGTTAAGTCTTTGCCTATGCCCCCTGAGTTTGGTTGCAGTTTCATTTCTGCACCGGATAGTACGGGACAGGAGTTGACGGCTCGCAATTTCGATTGGCCTAATTGCTATGGTGATATTGTTGTAGTAAAGAATAAGCCCACGAATGGTTATACGTCCGTGAGTACTACCCAACTCACTTTCTTAGCGTTTGGAGACGATTTTCAGCCCTTGGCTTCTATGCGAAACCGAATGATGGTCTTGGCATGCCTCTATGCTCCGCAAGACGGATTTAACGAGAAGGGACTTTATGTAGCCGACCTCGTTGCCGGCGATCAAGACCCAACCGACCAGCACACCTATCGCCCCGATTTGACGACCTCTACGGCTATTCGGCTATTGCTGGACAAAGCGGCAACCACGGACGAAGCAGTAGCAATATTAAGCCAATATGATATGCATTCCGACGCCGGATTTGCGCACCATTTGGCAATTAGCGATGCTTGTGGCAAGCGTGCCGTGGTTGAATGGGTGGACGGCGAAATGGTGGTTGCCGAGAATGCCTTGTGTACCAATCATTATGTAGCGGAGACACGCAAGAAGGGTTCCTCTATTTACTATGAGGATTCTCATCGTCGGTACGATAGTTTGCAAAAAGCAGTGGAGGAAGAGCCGATTATGACCGAACAAAGCATTACGGATGCGATTGCGGCCGTGGCTTCTAGTGAATATACACGCTGGACGGTAGTGTATAATCGTGCTACGCAAACAGCGACATATTATCAATATGCTAACTTTCAACAACCAATAACCATTAAATGAAATTAAAACAATGAAAAAAACGCTATTCTTAGCCCTTGCCGGCATAGTGCTGATGGGCTGTGGTAACCAATGTAACAATGAATGTAAAACGATGAAACAGCAAGCCGTTATTGAAAACATCCTCACCCGTGTGTCGGTGCGTCAGTTCACCGGAGAGAAGATTTCTGACGAACAAGTGCGAACCCTTCTTCAATGCGCTATGGCAGCACCCAGCGCCATCAATAAGCAACCATGGGCGTTTATTGTGGTTAATGACGAAGCTAAGTTAGCCGAACTTGGACAGGAGTTCCCTTATAGCCGTTGCGACCAAAAGCCGGCGATTGCTATCGTTCCTTGCGGAGACTTACAAAAAGCTATCCCGGGTTCGGAAGGATTCTGGATTAACGATGTTAGTGCCGCTACCGAGAATATCCTTTTAGCCGCTCATGCCATGGGACTCGGAGCCGTTTGGACGGGTGTTCATCCTAATATGGAGCCTGTAGCCGCTGTTCAACGCATACTCGGTCTGCCGGAACATATCCTCCCGCTGTGTATCATTCCCGTAGGTGTTCCTGCCGAGCAACCCGAAGTAAAAGACAAATGGGTGGAGAGCAATATCCACTATAATCAGTGGTAATCTTTAGAGGTAAGGCCCTGGCCTTCTCTAAAAGAAAAAAGGTAGGACTCATAAGTTCTACCTTTTTCTTTTTAGCGGAAAGTGAGGGATTCGAACCCCCGGTACGACGTAATGCGTACACCACATTTCGAGTGTGGCTCTTTCGACCACTCAGACAACTTTCCTTACCCTGAGAATGTGGTCTATTCTCAAAAGCGACTGCAAAAATACTGCTTTTTTTTCAAATACGCAAATATTTCTACAAAAAAAACGCAATATATCCTATAATTGCCACCTGAAATACAAAAATTAGGGGTAAAAGGATGGTAAATTTCTTATGTTGCGTCTTATGATGAAAGCCAAACATACCCATAATTGCCCCTATGCTTCCTCCAAAAACAGCTATCCAAATCAGTGCCGCTTCGGATATTCGGTCTTTCTTGCGTTTGCCGTCCTTGCTTTTCTGTTGCGAGCGATGTTTATCTACCCCGTACATAATATAGGCAACGAGGTTGATAAACAAGGCATAGGAAGCGATCACTACCGGCCATGTAATCGACTGCTTAAGTGCTATTAATGCGTCGGGAAGGGACATAGTTTAGTTAACCAAAAATAAGCGAGCACAATGCCGATAACACCGATAATAATACCCACCTTCGCCATCTGCTTGGAGGTCACCATTCCCGTAGAGGCGGCAATGGCATTGGGCGGTGTAGAGATAGGTAAGGTCATGGCCAGCGAAGCGCACACCGCTACAAAAGGTATCATCTGTTCCGTACCGCCTATAGCTCGACCCACTACGATCATAATCGGTATAATCAACGCCGCGGATGCAGAATTAGAAATAAAGTTACTAAGCACGTAACAAATAAGTCCGGCTACGAGAATAACGACGACTATATTCATTGAACCAAAAGGTACCGAATGAATCATCGCATCCGCTAAACCGGTAGCCTCCAAGCCGTATCCTAAAGCAAACCCTCCGGCTACGAGCCATAGCACAGCCCAATCAATCTTTCCTATATCCTCTTTGGTAAAGACGCCCGTCAGCGTATAAACCGCCACCGGGATAAGGGCAACTATATTAGAGTTAAGTCCCGTCCAACCCTCTGTGACCCACAGCAGTATTGTCACAAAGAAGGTAATCCAAGCAATATAAGTCTTAGCATCCGTTTTGCGTTCCGATGGAGGAATCTCCAATTCAATATGCTTACTCTTGAACGGATAGAATAGCAACAGCAGTCCCCAGATGAGCACCAGCATAATAAGCATATACGGCACCATTCTCCCCATCCATTCGCCAAAACCGATATGTATCCCGGCATTGGAAAGAGCCCCAACACAAATGGCATTAGGCGGAGTACCAATCGGTGTTCCAATACCGCCTATATTCGCGGCAAAAGGAATAGCGAGTGCTAAACCGGCTCTACCTCTCTCCGTGTCGGGAAGCGACTTCAAAACGGGAGTGAGGAAGGCCAGGAACATAGCCGCTGTAGCCGTATTAGACATGAACATAGAGAAGAGGGCAATGGTGAAAAGAAAACCTAATAGCACCATCTGCGGACGAGTACCAAAGATCTTCATCAGTCCTCGCGCTATTACCACATCAATACCATACTTGCCGGCAACGGCAGCGAGTACAAAGCCGCCTAAGAAAAGCATAATCACCGGATCGGCAAAGGAGGCCATAATCTGTTTATAATCCACTAACTGACCCACATCCGGTCCTGTTAAGAAAGTAAAGCCCTTATTAGATACCGTCAGCAACATCAAGACAATAATGGTAATAGAGGTGGTCCAGTTCGGTACCACCTCAATTATCCACATGACGGCTGCAAAAGCGAAAATAGCAATCATTCGCCATTGCACCGGAGTCAATGATTGAAAGAATTCCATGACTACTCTAACGTGCGAGCAACCTCAACAGTCTCAAAGGCTTCGAGCATATCACCCTCAACAATGTCGTTATAGGAACGGATGGAAACACCGCATTCTTGGTTCAGACCCATCTCCTTGACATCGTCCTTACCATGCTTGAGGGCAAGCATATCCCCCGTGTAGATCACAATACCGTCACGAATGACGCGCAGTTTATTGCCACGCTTGATCTTACCTTCCTTCACTACGCAACCGGCAATCGTGCCCACTTTCGAGATATGGAAGGTCTGCTGAACCTCCAAGGTAGCCGTCACTTCCTCTTTCTCTTCGGGCGACAGCATACCTTGCATAGCGGCCTTCACTTCCTCGATGGCATCGTAAATGATGCTGTATAAGTGTATATCCACTTCGGCGGTATCCGCCATCTTACGAGCCGTACCGGTAGGACGAACATTAAAGCCCACAATAACGGCATCCGAAGCCTCGGCGAGCAGTATATCCGAATCGGAGATAGCACCCACGGCTTTGTGAATGACATTGACTTGTATGTTCTCGGTAGAGAGTTTGATCAGCGAATCGGACAAGGCCTCCACAGAACCATCCACATCGGCTTTGACGATGAGGTTGAGTTCCTTGAAGTCACCAATAGCCAGACGACGACCGATCTCGTCCAAACCGATATGTTTCTTGGTGCGGATCGACATCTCGCGTTGCAGTTGTTCGCGTTTATTGGCCAGTTCGCGCGCCTCCTGTTCGGTGGGCATCACGTTGAACTCGTCACCGGCGGTCGGAGCACCGTTCAGACCCAAGATAACCGCGGGTTCACCCGGCAATGCCTGTTCTATCTTCTGACCACGCTCGTTGAACATAGCCTTGATACGACCGTGCGCCGTTCCTGCAAGTACGATATCACCCATGTGAAGCGTACCGTCCGAAACGAGCAGCGTGGCTACATAACCACGACCTTTATCGAGCGAGGACTCAATGATTGAACCCTTGGCACGACGCTTGGGATTGGCTTTAAGTTCGAGCAGTTCGGCTTCGAGCAGCACTTTTTCGAGCAATTCGAATACACCTAAACCCGACTTAGCGGATATATCTTGCGACTGGTACTTACCACCCCACTCTTCTACGAGCAGGTTCATGTTTGCCAACTCTTCCTTAATCTTTTCGGGATTAGCGGACGGTTTATCGCACTTATTGATTGCAAATATCATCGGTACACCGGCAGCTTGTGCGTGCGAGATTGCCTCGCGCGTTTGCGGCATCACGCCATCGTCGGCCGCTACAATGATAATGGCTATATCCGTCACTTTGGCACCACGAGCACGCATAGCCGTGAAGGCCTCGTGACCGGGAGTATCCAAGAAAGTGATGCGTTGTCCGTTCTTCAGTTGCACATTGTAGGCACCTATGTGTTGGGTTATACCACCCGCCTCACCGGCAATCACGTTCGTGTTACGGATATGGTCCAAGAGCGATGTCTTACCATGATCCACGTGACCCATCACCGTTACGATCGGGCAACGCGGTTCGAGGTCTGCCTCCGTGAACTCCTCCTCGTCGGAAGAAATCTCAGCCTCCACTTGCGAAGAGGTATATTCGGTGGTGAAACCAAATTCTTCGGCTACGATATTGATGGTTTCAGCATCGAGACGCTGGTTGATAGAAACCATCATTCCCAAACTTAAACAAGTACCGATAATCTTCGTTACTGGCACGTTCATCATCACGGCCAGGTCATTGACGGTAACGAACTCGGTCAGTTTAAGAACGGTAGACTGTGCGCGTTCTTCGGCCTTAGCCTCCGCCATCTTTTCGCGCTCTAACTCACGGCGTTCACGTTTATGTTTAGACGTTGCTGTCTTACCTTTGTTACCTTGAAGACGAGCAATCGTCTCCTTTATCTGACGCTGCACTTCCTCGTCGTCCACCTCGACTTTTAAGGGGCGTTTGGGCTGTTTAGCCTTGCCCTTCTGATTACGTGCATCGTTTATGTCCACCTTGTTTTGTTTGAAACGTTCGCGTTTGCGCTTCTCGGCAGCTTGCTGGTTAGCTTGCTGCTGCGCTTGCTGACGTTGTTCACGCTCCTTGCGTTTCTCCTCCTTCGATTTCTTCTCGGGATGAGTAGCCTGATTGAGGCTATCCAGATCAATCTTACCAACGATCTTCGGACCGGTAGGAGCCTGCTGATTGGGTTTGCCGGGTTTAACAGGTTTAACGGGTTGAACGGATTTAACAGGTTGAGTGGGTTTAGCCGACTGTGCTTGTTTCTCCGCTAATTGGCGTTTGAATTCCGCCTCCTGCTTGAGGGCAGCTTCCACTTCGGCTTTGGCTTTGGCTTGTGCCTCGGCTTTAGCTTTGGCTTCGGCTTGCGCCTCGGCTTCGCGACGGGCCTGTTCACGAGCCTTACGCTCGGCATCCAGGTCTATCTTACCGATTACCTTCGGTCCTTGTGCTACGGGTTGAGGCGCAGCCGGTTTGGGTTCCTGCTTAGCGGGAGCCTCTTGGATGCGTTCCTGACGCACTTGATTTTGACGTTCTGCTTCCAGTTTGAGGGCCATGTCCTTGTTAAATTCCTTGGCGAGGAGCAGATACAGGTCATCATCGATTCGGGTGTTAGGATCCGTAGCGATTTGTTTACCTTGCTTCGCACAGAAATCTACGGCGGTGGACATGCCGATGTTGAGTTCTTTACAAGCTTTGATAAGTTTCATCAGTCGTTCGTTTTAGTTATTAGTTTTAGTCGTTAGCAAATTCGGCAGCGAGGATGCGATAGATATCCTCGATAGTCTCTTCTTCAAGGTCAACGCGCTTAGCGAGTTCCTCCTTAGGCAGGTTGAGCACGGCCTTGGCGGTATCCAAACCGATCGCTTTGAGGGCATCAATGACCCATTGATCGATCTCGTCGTTAAACTCGTCCAAGTAGATATCCTCTACATCCTCGTCCTCTACCTCACGGTATACATCAATCTGGTAACCGGTGAGCATGCTCGCCAGTTTGATGTTATAACCGCCCTTACCGATAGCGAGCGAAACCTCGTCGGGTTTGAGATAAACCTCAGCCTTCTTATTCTCCTCATCCACCGTCATGGACGATATCTTAGCGGGAGCGAGGGCACGTTGGATGAATAGTTGCGTGTTGGAGGTATAGTTAATAACGTCGATGTTCTCGTTACGCAACTCGCGCACGATACCATGAATACGGGCACCCTTGATACCTACGCAAGCGCCTACGGGGTCGATGCGATCATCGAAACTCTCCACTGCCACTTTGGCGCGCTCACCCGGGATACGGGCGATGTTCTTAATGGCAATCAGACCGTCATGTACCTCCGGAACCTCTTGCTCAAAGAGACGTTGGAGGAACAGGGGCGAAGTACGGGACAGAATAATCTTGGGGTTTTGGTTGTTATTCTCTACTTGAACAACGACCGCGCGTACTTGATCGCCCTTGCGATAAAAATCGGTAGGTATCTGGTTCTGCTTGGGCAGATATAGTTCGTTGTCGTCCTCATCAAGCAGCAGCATCTCGCGTTTCCAAACTTGGTAGAGTTCGCCGCTGACTACTTGACCGAGCATATCCGAGTAACGGATGTAGAGGTTCTCCTTTTGGAGTTCGAGAATCTTCGAAGCCAATGTCTGACGCAGGTTCAGAATCATACGGCGACCAAAGGAAGCGAACGGGAAGAGTTCGGCTATTTCCTCGCCAACCTCAGCCTCGTCGTCTATTTTGAGGGCCTCGCTCAGTTCGATTTGGGTTTCGGGATTAGCCACATCGCCGTCCTCCATGACGAGGCGGTTACGGTAGATCTCGAGGTCACCCTTATCGGGGTTAATAATAACGTCGTAGTTAGCGTCGCTGCCATACATCTTAGCGATCACGCTACGGAATGAATCCTCCAGCACGTTGATGAACGTGTGGCGGTCAATGTTTTTGAGTTCCTTGAACTCCGAGAAAATGTCAATCAAGTTGATCGACTCTTGCGTTTTTGCCATAATTATATTTTTAAATCATATTTAATGTACTTGATATCGCCATAGCCGAAGGTGAGGCTCTGTATCTCTTTTTTCTTTACGGGTACATCTACCATAAACGTGTCCTCATCTACACTGACCAGTTGCCCATGCAGTTTCTTCCCGTCGTTGGTCAGCAGCTCCACGTTATGCCCCAAGTTCTTTTGGTACTGGAGGGGTGTCTTGAACGGGTCGGTGATGCACACGGATCCCACTTCGAGGGAATAGTCCTCTTTCTCGCGGTCGAGTTGGTTATTGAGGTAATCGTTCAGTCCTGCGCAGAAATCGAGGTCCACGCCTTGTAGGCGGTCCATTTCCACGAGAATCTCGTTCTCCGGTGAGATGGAGAGTGTTGTTAATTGATAATCAGAGTCCTTTAGGTACTCCTCAATCATCGATTGTAGTTGTTCTTTTGTTATCATGTTCTTGTTTCTTATGTCCCTTCTGCCTTTCTGCCTTTCTGCCTGTCTGCCTGTCGCCTAATTCATACAACGAGGGAACCTTTTCGGGTCCCCTCATTCAAAATCGAGTGCAAAGGTACTGCTTTTTTTTGATATATGCAATACTTGACCTAAAAAAAATGTGTTTTTTCGGCAAAATAAATGAAATTTACCTCTAAAATGGCAATAATCGCAACGGGAGCACACTATTATCTGCAAAAATCCTACAAATCACTCAAATATCTAAAAATCAGCAAAAAAATTTGCATATATCAAAAAAAAGCAGTACCTTTGCAGTGAAAACATACAGAAAAATGTGATTTTATGTCCCTACTCTGCTTACTTTTCGTGTATTTCGTCCAATTTACGGATAAAAAAGATTGTCAGCCTATTACTTTCAGCGATCGGGCCATCGAACAACGTGAACGTTGGAATATCGAGACAGATAGCCTCGATTATGCCGTCAGTGAAGTCTATTTAGACAGTATCCGCTCCTTGGGAGCTACCATCATGCACACCTCGCGGTGGATGAATGGAGCCACTATTAGGCTGATAGGCGAAGAGGAGGATGCCCTCAGCAAGATTCTCGCCTGCTCGTTTGTGGATACCATCTACCTCACACGCGATGACACCAAATTGAAAGTGGAAAGTTTAAAGTTTAACGTTGAAAGTGAAACACCAAACACTAAACACCAAACACTAGACACTGAAAACAAAAAGCAATTAGCGTTATATAACCTTCTTCCACTGCACGAGGCGGGGTATAAGGGACAAGGAATCGTCATGGCCGTGATAGACGGCGGGTTCACCAACGCCGACACCTTACACTGCTTCGATAGTGTGCGCGACCGCATTTTAGGGCATTACGATTTTACCGATGACAACGACGATTTTTTCGGTGAAACCGGCCAACACGGTTCCCGCTGTTTTAGTACCATTGCCGCCCTACAAGCAGATTATACAGGTGCTGCTACCGAGGCCTCTTATTATCTTATGCGCTCGGAAGAATTTTCTTCCGAAAGCCCCAAAGAATTAGATAACCTCGTCGCCGCCATGGAGAAAGCAGACAGTTTGGGCATAAACATTCTCTCTATTTCCTTAGGATACACCACCTTCGATAATGCTGCTTTTAATTTCACTTATGCCGATATGAACGGACGCGTTTCGCGCGCCTCAAGAGCTGCCACGATTGCTGCTCGCAAGGGTATCTTAGTGTGCATTGCTGCCGGAAATGAGGGCAGTAAGGAATGGAAATACCTCTCTACGGCCGCTGATGCAGATAGTATTCTGACCGTTGGAGCCGTAGGCTTGGACAGCACCATAGCCCCCTTCTCAAGTTTCGGCCCCGCTGCCGACGGACGTGTCAAACCCGAAGTATGTGCGGTAGGCTACCAAGCCACGCTTATTGATCCTATTACCGGTCAAATACGAAAAGGCAATGGTACCTCGTATGCTTGTCCGCTCACCGCCGGAATGGCCGCCTGCGTGTGGTCGGCGCACCCCGAGGAGAATGCTATGCAGATACGCCAACGTATCATCAACTCCGCCCACAAACGCAATAATCCCGACGACCGCTATGGTTATGGAATACCCGATGCCTACGAGGCGGCAGATATACCGGGACCTACTGAAAGTTTAAAGTTTAAAGTTGAAAGTTTAAAGAAGAACGCAAGAAAAGTACTGGAGAACGGACAGATAGTGATTATCATCAATGGGGAGAAGTTTACCCTTATGGGCACAAAAAAAGGGTAAGCTTACTACATCGCACCGCTACAACCTCCTACCCTTGCTTCGATCAAGACCTGGGGGAATTCAAAGGGAGCTGGTCGTGTAGGACTTACCCTAAATCGAGTGCAAAGGTACGGCTTTTTTTTGACATATGCAAATTTTTGTATCATTTTGTTGGAAAATTTTATCATAGAACGCATAAAAAACGAACTTCCCTTCGTTCCGAATGCCAATCAGCAGACCCTTTTGCAACAATTGGGGCATTTTCTCATTGACCGTGACGAACACAAAGTTTTCCTGCTCCGCGGCTATGCCGGAACGGGTAAAACGAGCATCGTCTCGGCACTCGTTCGCGCCCTTGACAAACTGCACCAGTCTTGCGTACTCTTAGCCCCTACGGGACGAGCAGCAAAGGTGCTATCCCACTATTCGGGTTTCCCCGCCTACACCATTCACAAGCATATTTACAGGCAGGAGCGCATCGGTTCCGAGAGTTTTGGACTGACCGAGAATAAACTGCACAACACCCTCTTCATAGTGGATGAGGCCTCTATGATCTCCGCCGAAACGGATAATCCAACCTTCGGTTCGGGCAACCTACTCGATGACCTCATTCGATTCGTCTATTGCGAACAGCACTGCTCCATTCTTTTCTTGGGCGACGATGCCCAACTTCCACCGGTAGGTCAAACCGAGTCCTTGGCATTAGATGCCGATTATATCCGTAATTTTGGTCTTAACGTGACCTCCTGTTCCCTCACACAAGTAGCCCGCCAAGCGTTGGATTCGCAGATTTTAGTGGACGCTACCCGCCTTCGGGAGCAACTGTCTTCCGATCTTCGTCTCGACCCCATTGAGGAGGGAAAGGATATTATCCGCTTGACTCCCGGAGAGGATTTTCTGGAGCAGTTGGATAAGTCCTATCGCGAAGTGGGCGTAGAAGAAACACTCATTCTCACCCGCACCAATCGGCGCACGAACCTTTATAACCAAGGCATACGCAATCGTATTCTGTGGTACGAGGAAGCCCTCTCTACGGGAGACCGATTGATGGTCAGTAAGAACAACTATTTCTGGACCGAGCAGTACGATAACCTGCCCTTCCTGGCGAACGGCGACATGTTAGAAGTCACGCGCCTGCGCAACGAGCGCGAGATGTACGGATACCATTTCGTTGATGTCTCGCTCAAGGCCATCGATTATGATTGGGAGATTGATGCTATTTTGTGGTTGGACACGCTCACAACCGATTCGCCCGAAGCCAATTATGCCATGCAAAAGGATCTTTGGGCTAAAATAGCCGAGGATTATCCGGAGATACGTTCCCGCAAGGAACTATGGAAGACTATCATGAACTCCCCTTATTATAACGCGCTACAGGTGCGCTTCGCGTACGCGGTCACGTGTCATAAAGCACAAGGCGGTCAATGGAAGCACGTGTACATCGATCCGGGGTGGCCAATAGGCGGAGAGGCGGAAGGGCAGATAGGCAGAGAGGAAAGAAAAGACTATCTTCGTTGGTTCTACACAGCTCTAACACGTTCTACTGAGCAAGTTTTTCTGCTTAATTGTTAAAAAATAGAAAAAAGATTTGCATATATGCAGAATATTTCGTACCTTTGCGCGATTTTTTAAAAAATATACTTTTATGAAACAATCACGTATTTTATTACTTTTGATTTTAACCGGCCTCACAGGGATGATGACCGGCTGTAAGGAGAAGGTTGATCTTAACAACATCGACACACGTTCTCAAGTAAATGTAAGTTTAGCCTCTCCACTTGGCACTATCCGTGTCGCCGTTAGCGACGTAATGCTCAATGCCGTAGGAACTAATTTCGTCATTGGTCAAGATGGAGTAATAACCTATCGAGACACCTCTCGTTTCACGATGCATCTTCAAGACATTAATTGGCAGAAATATGCGTACCAGTCCCATAAGAAGTTTCATGTTGACGTGACGTCATTGGGCATACCGGGAATTGAGTCGGGTATTAGTTTGCCAATGGAACTTAAACTGCCGTTGCTGTTTGATTTTGCATTGGAGATGAAGGACATTAACCTCAACCCCGAAGAAGAGCGTTTTGATAGCATTCTGCTGGATTATATTGATTTGTCCTCTATGATTGATCAAGAGAACATGAACCTCGACTGGGCTTGGATAGACTCCATTGTCATTTACTTAGGTCCGCAATGCTACCGTAAGGCAGGTAGTAATTACTATGTGTATAAGAATGATGGGTCTTATGAAGGTTATGGTTTTGGTAAGACGCTTCCTTCCAATGTAGATAATTTCTCTATGTGTTTAATGGATGATCGCTCGTTGGCACCCGGTAGTGGCAATGTAGTGGATACGGTCAAGATGCAATTAGGCATTTTCGTTACCGTTCCTCCAGAGGAGGAAATCATCATTGGCAATGATGCGGCTATTTTGTACGATTTAGATTTTCAGGGATTGAAGCACAGGGCTATTTGGGGATATATCAAACCCCAAGAAGATATGGCTAAAATAACAGACACCATTGATATTACCGGAGGATGGAACATCGGAGAAATGCTCAGAGATATGAAATTACCCTTTGCCAAACCCGAGTTTCACTTTGACATCACAACACAATTAGCCGCTACTTGGGTGATGTCATGCGATAAGCTTTATTCTACCAATTCAAGGGGAAAAGAAGGTTGGGCAAGTTTCAGTGGAGAACAATCATGGAAAAAGGAGTTCCCCAATGCTATTGGCTTGGATGCTTCTACCATTGGTCAAGAAGCCACATACTCATTTAAGTTCGATTACACGGACTCGTTAGGTCATCTTGACAACTTGTTCAGCATTAATCCCGAGCTTTTGATTTATCAGTTTGGATTTGATTTCGCGGATCCGGAAAAATACCCACAAGTGCGCATTTCTTCCGACGCGGATGTAAATGTAGAAATGCAATTGGAATTGCCAATGGCTTTCCATCCTGATTTACGCATCACTTATCGTGACACAATATCTGCTGTAGATTTAACCGACATAGTATCGGATGCCATCGAAATGAAAAAAGCAAATTTGTACTTGGTCTATGATGCCTACAATGAGATGCCGACAGACGTCTCAGGAACAATGTATTGCTTGGATGAGGACGGACAACAGTTGGATATCTTTGGTAATTCGTTGACCTTCACGGCTTTAGATTCGACCAAACATGTTGTGGAGATTAATGAAAAAGATTTTGACAAATTGGCTGCAACCGAGACGTTTGTTTTAGAGTTTGTCGTAGATGACCAAACACTTCGAGATAAAGCGGAACTTTATCCTATTTATATCAAAAAAGAACAAGTATTGCAATTGCAATTTGGTTTTGTAGGAAATGTAGACGCAGTGTTAAACTCCAATAAAAAGTAAGCCTTATGAAAAAGTATATTATTGCGATTACCTTATTCGTTGCTCTTGGAGTTCAAGCCCAAGAAGTTAGTACTCTCTACTTTTTAGAGAACGCGCCGATGCGCCATCTTGTCAACCCTGCTTTTCAGCCTGTTTCAAAAGGCTATGTCAACTTTACTCCACTAGGGTATAGTTCTATTTGGGCAGGGAATAGTGCCTTTACTTTATCCGATTTCATATATGCAGCACCCAACGGTAGCACCGTTACCGTGTTTCATCCCGAATACGGAAAGAAAGATGATTTCCTCAAATCACTGCCTAGTATGGTATATAGTCAACAAGATGCTACGTTGAACTGGCTCGGCTTTGGTTTCCGTATCAAAGAGAAAGGTTATTTCACTTTCCAAGCAATGATGAGGGTTGATTCAAAAGAGTCATTTTCTACCTCTATCTTCCCCTTCCTTCTCAATGGTTCTTCCGCCACGCCCTCTTCCAGCGTGTCTCTTAACTTGGGTAAGTCCAATTTAGCCACCCAAGTTTATACCGAGATTGGAGGAGGTTACTCCCATAAAATTAATGACATTTGGACGGTGGGTGGAAAACTCAAACTTCTATTGGGAACAGCTTATATCGGTTCGTCGTTCTCACAAATGGATATTACGGGTAGTGCGCAAAAACTGGGTATCAAAGGTCAAGGAGATATGCGCCTTGCCGGTCCACTCAATTTCGCAGCACTCCCCTCACAGTTGTCTTACAAAGCTTTTGGAATGATTGATTTAGGGGCTTTAATGTGGATGAATGAGGGTGATGTACAGAATATAATTCAAAAATTCACCAAACCGTCAGGTTATGGTGCGGCAATAGATCTTGGTTTCACCGCTACACCACTCAAGCAGTTGCAGATCAGTGTAGGCCTCAACGACCTCGGTTTTATCTATTGGAATAATGGCACTCAATATGCTGCTTCCGTAGATACCTCCTTTGCGGGAATAAGTCCGTCCAATTATAGCGATTTCATCGTTGATGGTCAGTTAGTACCGGATATAATTAGTTCAAAAATTCTTGAACAATTAGAAGGCTACGCTGATGCGGTTAAATTAAATAACACCGGCAATGCCTTCTGCCGAATGATTACAACCAAACTCAATGTAGGTGTTGACGGCCGTTTCTTTGACAACCATCTTACTGTCGGCGTGTTGAGTAAGACAATGCTTTATAATGGTTATCTTAACGAAGAAGTGACCTTCGGTGTAGCAGGTAAACCCGCTAATTGGTTTAATGTAGCGTTATCCTATTCACTTTTGAATAATGGTAAATTCAGTAATATCGGTGCGGGCTTGAGTTTTATGCCCTATGATGGTATCAACTTTACGATTGCCGCCGATTATATTCCTCTATATAATGCATCCTTCTATGGATTGGACATCGTTCCATCTCGTTCCAAAGGTCTCAATGTAGCTCTCGGCTTCAGTATTGTTTGGGGCACTAACCCAAAGAAGCAGAAGCAACCGCAACCCGAATTGGAACCCGTCAACGAGCGTAAGGCGTTAGCTGTGAGTACGACAGCACCCACCGTTGAACAGGTTGTCTTAGCCACCGAAAAAACCGCTGTGGCCACCGGTGAGGCAACCATTGCAGACCGTGATAACGACGGCGTTCCCGACTGGGAGGACGAGTGTCCGGATGTAGCCGGACCGGCCTTCAACAAGGGGTGTCCCGAAATCAAAAAGGAACTGCGTACTCTACTCAATAAAGCAATGCAAGGCATTCAGTTTGAAACCGGTAAGGATGTGATTCGTAAATCCTCTTTTGCCATCCTCAATAGGATTGCCGTACAGTTCATTCAGCACCCCGAATATTACATTGAAGTACAAGGCCACACAGATAATGTAGGTAAATACGACCTCAATGTTGAACTCAGTCAACGTCGCGCCCAAGCGGTGATGGATTACTTGGTGAATGCCGGTGTGAGTGCAGACCATATGACAGCCAAGGGTTATGGTCCCGATAAGCCAATAGCCGATAACGCTACCAAACAAGGGCAAGCCCTCAACCGACGCGTAGAGTTTGATATTCAGTTCGAACAAGTGCAGATAGAAACCATCTATGAACATGCCGACTCGGTATCTATTGAAACGAAACTACCGGAACGACTTCCGGCAACCCAAGACAATATCAACTAAAACTAATAACTAAAACTAAACAATTATGGGACGCGCATTTGAATATAGAAAAGCAACCAAATTGAAACGGTGGGGTCATATGGCCCGCACATTCACTAAACTGGGTAAAGAAATCACTATCGCTGCTCGTGAGGGCGGATCGGATCCTAACGGTAATCCGCGTTTGAGAATGCTCATTCAGCAGTGCAAACGGGAGAACATGCCTAAGGATAATATCGATCGCGCTATCAAGAAAGCTACCGATAAGGATGCCGGTGAATACAAGGAAATCAACTACGAAGGTTACGGACCGCACGGAGTGGCTATCTTCATTGAAACCGCTACCGATAACCATATGAGGACCGTGGCTAATATCCGTTCTTACTTCACTAAGCACGGAGGTAACCTCGGTACACAGGGCTGCTTGCAGTTCCTCTTTGACCGTAAGGCTTGCTTTACCATCACCCTCAAGGATGGCGTTGATCTTGATGAACTCGAACTCGAACTTATCGATTTCGGTGTAGAGGAACTCGGTGTGGACGAGGAAGAGAACACAATCGTTATCTATTCCGATTTCGACCAGTACTCCGAGATGCAGAAGTACTTGGAGGAACATGGATTCGATATCCAGTCCTGCGAGTTCGTTCGTATCCCGAACGACACCAAGAACCTCACCGACGAAGAGCGTGAGTCCGTACAAAAACTAATCGACAAGATTGAAGAAGACGAGGATGTTCAAAATGTCTTCACCAATATCGCTGATTGAGGCTTACTTCCCTTTAACTCCCATCCAAGAGCAGCAATTTGCTGCCTTGGATGAGTTATATCGGGACTGGAACGGTAAGATTAACGTCATCTCCCGTAAGGACATTGATAATCTTTATGAGCACCACATCCTGCACTCCTTGGCTATTGCTAAGGTGTTGCGTTTTAGTGATGGCAGTTCTATCCTTGATGTCGGTACCGGAGGCGGATTCCCCGGTATCCCGCTTGCTATCCTCTTTCCTCAGTGTCAGTTCACGCTCGTGGACTCCGTGGGCAAGAAGGTCAAGGTGGCATCCGAGATTGCCAAAGCCATTGGTTTAACCAATGTCACCTGTATCCAGGAGCGGGTGGAGGACGAAAAAGGCAAATACGATTTTGTGGTCAGCCGGGCGGTTATGCTGTTGCCCGACCTCGTCAAGTTAATGCGTAAGAACATAAGTAAGACACAACGCAATGCCTTGCCCAATGGACTGATAGTACTCAAGGGCGGAGAATTACAATCGGAGACCTATCCCTTCCGCAATATCGTGGAAGTGACCGACCTGAGCACCTTCTTTACCGAAGAATACTTCAAGACCAAAAAAGTCATCTACTTACCCCTCTAACCCTACTCCCCTACTCCTCTACTCCCCTACTCCTCTACCCCCATGACAGTACTATACGAAGACAATCACATCATCGCTGTTTCCAAGACCTGTAACGAGATTGTGCAAGGCGACAAGACCGGAGATACACCCCTCTCGGAAATGGTGAAGCAATATATAAAGGTCAAGTACAATAAACCCGGAGAGGTTTTTTTGGGCGTTACCCATCGGCTTGACCGACCCACGACCGGCGTCGTGCTCTTTGCCCGAACCAGCAAAGCACTGGCGCGACTGAACGATATGTTCTCCGGCCACGAGCAGATACGAAAGACCTATTGGGCGATTGTTCAAGGACAACCCAAAGAACCTCAAGCACGACTTGAGAACTACCTTGTCAAGAACGAAGCCCAAAACAAAAGCTATATTGTTCCCAATCCAACCTCCTCCCCCTCGGGGGGCGGTCGGGAGGGGTCTAAGTTGGCTATCCTGACTTACCAAACGCTGGCCGTAGGCGAACACTACTCGCTTTTGGAGGTGAACTTAGAGACGGGACGACACCACCAGATCCGCTGTCAATTGGCGGCCATTGGGTGTCCTATCAAAGGCGACCTCAAATACGGTGCCAAGCGCAGCAACCCCGACGGAGGTATATGCCTGCACGCACGCAAGATAGAGTTCGTACACCCCGTCTCCAAACAAGATATATCCATTACCGCTCCTGTACCCGAAGAAAAGATATGGAAAGACTTAGAACATTTATCCACCAATCACAAATCACCATTCAGCAATCAATAGGTCGTGTACACCCCATTGTACTGACTATCTTAGTGCTGACCATTGTCAGCATGAACCTACTCGCCAATAAGGAACTCTTCCGCACCGAGTGGCTGGCGCTGGACTGCGGTTTTGTGCTCTCGTGGTTGCCTTTCCTTATCATGGACTGCCTTTGCAAGATATACGGGGGTAAGACGGCCGCCGTGGTGTCTATCTTCGGTATTATTATTAACCTCGTTTTCTTTGGTATCTTCCACCTCGTTGCACTCACACCGGGTATGTGGGGCGAGTATTACGCCACGGGACTGACCGAAGTCAACGATGCCCTTAACGCCACCATCGGCGGTTCGACCTGGATTGTACTCGGTTCGGCATTAGCCATGGCCATCAGTTCGATTGTTAACTCACTCATTAATATAGGTATCTCTAAAATGCAAAAAAGCACCCATTTTGGTGCTTTTGCTGTGCGCTCGTGGGTTTCCACGGCCTTCTCACAAGTGGTAGATAATTTCATTTTCGCGTTAGTGGTGAGTATTCCTCTCTTTGGTTGGAGTCTCCGTCAGTCTTTTATTTGCGCCCTCACCGCCGCGGCGTTTGAGTTAGCCTTGGAGATGATCTTCTCCCCGCTGTCGTACCGCTTCATAGAGCATTACTCCGGCAGCAACACTCACGTTTAGACTCTCTATCGTTCCCGTCATCGGGATACGCACTTTGTCCGTACAGAGCTTGAGATTAGGTTCATATATACCCCTATCCTCGCTGCCCATCACAATAGCGATCGGTTGCGTCATATCCATCTGGGTGTAGTTCGTATCACTATGCTCCGTCGCGCCTACCACACGTAAACCGCTGTCGCGCAGGTATTGCAGCGTCGTTTGCATATTCTCCACCTTACAAACGGGCAAACTATGCAACGCTCCGGCAGAGGTCTTGATGGCATCGCCGTTGATGGCCACACTACTGCGGGAAGCCACTACGATGGCGTCCGCACCCGCACAAACGCACGTACGGGCAATAGCCCCGAAGTTACGCACGTCCGTGATGCCGTCCAGCACCATGATAAGGGGTGCTTTACCCGACTCAAAGCAGGTTTGTACGATATCTTCCAAGCGATAGAACTCAATGGGCGAAAGGAACGCAATCACGCCCTGGTGGTTCTTCTCGGTGTATTGGTTGAGTTTCTCCACCGGCACTTTGACTACGGCCGACTCAATATGAGCGGCGTTCAGTTTAGCCATTAACTCTTTGCCGATAGCCGATGACATATCGCGACGGATAAGGATCTTATCCAACGTCTTGCCTGCCTCTATGGCTTCTATCACGGCGCGGATGCCAAAGATCATCTCTTTCTCCTTGACGCGCCTTGTTTCGTATCTATTCTCCATTATTGATTAGTATTTATCCAATTTATAAATTCGTCTTTCGATGCCGTAAAACCGAGGGGTTCCCCTACACTTTGACCTTCGGGCGTTAGGCGCACCCAATATGGTTGGGCATTACTGCCAAAACGTTCGCGTTGCAACTGCGACCACTCTTCACCATCCTCTATTCCATTGCCGTTCTTATCCTGACGGGAATCAACGTACAGCACAATGAGCACGTAGTCTTGCAAGATGGCTTGTACCTCAGCGTCCTCAATTACGTTCGCTTCCATCTTACGGCAGTTCACACAGCCGTACCCCGAGAAGTCAATCAATATCGGTTTATGCTCCTGTTTGGCGTAAGCTATACCCTCATTATAATCCTCAAGCACACCTTTCGCCTCTATTTTCATCGGCGGTGCAAAGGCCGCCACCGCCGGCACCGCTTTCCCGAATATACCACCGGCTGAATAGACAGAGAACAGCATGGAAGCTATTCCTATTATCGCTGCCGTTATCTTTCCGGCAAGGGACGGCGATTTACGAAGGCGAACCAATAAGTATAGCCCGAGGGCTGCGAAGCAGGCGGTCCAAATGACGAAGAATAGCCATCGGGGCAGTATGCCCCACCCGTAGGCCAAGTCGGCTACCGAAAGGAACTTGAGTGATAGTGCCAGTTCCACAAAGGCAAGGCACACTTTGAAACTCTGCATCCACTCGCCCGACTTAGGCAATCGCTGCATCCACGTGGGGAACATCGCAAAGAGCGAGAACGGCAGAGCCAAGGCAATCGCAAAACCGAGCATGCCGATAGTGGGAGCCAAGAGCGACCGTCCCGCCGCCTCCACGAGGAGGGTGCCGATGATGGGCCCCGTACACGAGAAAGAAACGATGACCAGCGTAAACGCCATGAGCAGTATACTGAGAAATCCAGTTGTATTACGGGCCTTATTATCCAGTTTCGTGGACCACGAGGAGGGCAGTGTTATCTCGAATAGACCAAAGAACGAGAGCGCAAAGACCACTAACAGCGCAAAGAAGAACAGGTTCACAATCGCGTTCGTAGAAATGGCATTGAGTGCCGAGGCACCGAATAGAATGGTAATCAGCAGTCCCAATCCCACATAAATAATTATGATGGATAGACCATACAGTATCGCCCCTGTCGCCTGTCGCCTGTCCGCCTTTAAGAAGAAGCTCACCGTCATGGGTATGATCGGCCACACGCAGGGGGTGAATATCGCCAGCAATCCTCCCAACAATCCTAATAAGAATATAATTCCCAGCGACCTCTCGCCTGTCGCCTGTTGCCTGTAGGCAGCTTGCTGCCGTCCTCTACCCCCACTCTCACTTTCAACTTTACACTTTAAACTTTCAACTATATACGTATCCGGTGCCGTGCACATCTCATCATTGCACGCATTATATCTTAGGTGTATCCTTTCAGCCTCTCCGCCTTTCTGCCTCTCTGCCTCTCCGCCTATCCTCAACACATACTCTCCCGTAAACTCCTCGCCTACGGCGGAGTCATTGATGGCGATAAGGGTCATGTGCCATCCCTCGTCGATAGTGGCAGTGATAGTGACACTATCGCCTTCGCGCACCTCAGACCAGTGTACGGGATTAACTATCTGTGCCTGTAATCCAACGGCAAGAAAAAGCAATAATATGATTAGTCTTCTCTTCGTATGCAAGCTCCTATCGCGTTTAGACGACCCTCAATATCCTCGTATCCTCGATCAATCTGGTCGATATGGTCGATCTTACTCGTTCCGTCGGCAGACATAGCGGCAATCAGCATCGCGATACCGGCACGTATATCCGGAGAGGTCATGTTATTGCGTTTGAGGTTGATAGCGTGGTCGTGACCGATAACCACCGCGCGGTGGGGGTCGCAGAGGATGATCTGGGCACCCATGTCAATCAGTTTATCGACGAAGAACAGCCTACTCTCGAACATCTTCTGGTGGATCAGCACCGACCCGCGGGCTTGGGTTGCCACCACGAGGATGACGGACAACAGGTCGGGGGTCAGTCCCGGCCATGGAGCGTCCGCAACGGTTAATATACTCCCGTCCAGGAAGGACTCAATCTGGTAATGCTCTTGGGCAGGGATATAAATATCGTCGTCTTTTTGTATTACTTGTATGCCTAATCTGCGGAAAGCCTCGGGGATAATACCTAAGTCCTTATAACTCACCTTCTTTATCGTCAGTTCGCTACCCGTAATGGCGGCCATTCCGATGAACGACCCCACCTCAATCATGTCGGGAAGTAACTCATGTTCGGCACCATGCAGTTCGCTCACGCCCTCAATCGTGAGTAGGTTACTGCCTACCCCACTGATTTTCGCGCCCATGCGATTGAGCAGTTTGCATAGTTGCTGTAGGTAGGGTTCGCAGGCAGCGTTATAGATGGTGGTAGTACCTTTAGCCAGAACGGCGGCCATGATGATATTGGCCGTACCCGTAACGGAAGCCTCGTCAAGCAGCATATACGTGCCGCGTAGTTCGTTGGCTTTGAAGGTATAGGCCAGTCTGTCGCGGTGGTATTCAAAGGTAGCACCGAGACTGACCATTCCTTGGAAATGGGTGTCCAAACGGCGGCGACCTATCTTATCGCCTCCGGGTTTAGCGTAGGTCACTTGACCCAAGCGGGCAAGGAGCGGACCGATGAGCATCACGCTACCGCGCAGTTTATTGCACTGTTTGCAAAACGCTTCACTGCTCAGGTAGTCCTCGTTGAGGTTGGCGGCTTTGAAACCATATTGGCCCGGAGCGATGGCTCGAATCTCTACGCCCATGGAGCGCAGCAGGTCAATGAGGTTATTGACGTCGAGTATGTTGGGAAGGTTTCCGATGATCACTTCCTCGCGGGTGAGCAGCACGGCGCACAGCACCTGCAATGCCTCGTTCTTTGCCCCTTGTGGGGTTATACTTCCGTGTAACTTATGTCCACCTTCTACAATAAAACTTGCCATATATTTACGATTTGACGATTTACGATCTACTATTAAACTTTAAACTTTAGACATAGTTCACCTCCGGTGAAACGCTTATCCCAAACTTCTCACGTATGCTCTCGCATATAGCGGCAGCTAGTTCCACGATATCTTGGCTGGTTGCGTTATTCTCATTCACCAGCACGAGCGGCTGTTTGTCATAGCACTGCGCTCCGCCCCACTCTTTGCCTTTCCAACCGCACTGCTCAATCAGCCACGCCGCCGGAATCTTATATTCCCTGTCTCCTGTCGCCTGTTGCCTGTCGCCTATCGCATAGTGCGGCATCTCAGGATATTGTTTTATCAATGCCTCAAAGTGCGCGCTATCGATCACGGGATTCTTGAAGAAACTCCCGGCCGACCCCATTTCACTCACTTCGGGCAGTTTGGTTCTACGAACATTAATCACCGCCTGCCTTACATCCTGTAGCGTGGGGTGCTCTAACCCCGCCAACGAGGCGCGCAGGTTGCCGTAATCGAGTTTGAGTTCCCCCTCCTTGATCAGTTTATACACCACGGACGTGACAATGTATCGTCCTCGTCCCTCGTTCTTGAAATAGGAGTCTCTGTACCCAAACCGGCACTCCTTGTTCGTGAACACGCGTTCCTCGGCGGTAGCCACCTCTAAGGTGTGTACCTCTTCGATCACGTCTTTGGCTTCCACACCGTAGGCACCTACGTTCTGAACGGCACTGGCACCCACCGTTCCCGGTATATAACTAAGGTTCTCTAATCCGTAGAGTCCCATGTCCACCACCTGTTCGATGAACTCGTCCATCACCAGACCGCTCTGAGCCTCTATCCACACTGCCTCTTGGGTCTCCTTCAACGCGCGGGCACGCTGCATCCGACTAATAAGGATCGTTCCCTCATAGTCCTTCGTAAAGAGCAGATTACTCCCCTGCCCTATGGGCAAGAGCGGTTGTCCTTTATGGGATAACAGCACCTCACGAAGGTCTTCTACGGAGTCATACTCAATAACTTCGCGCGCCTTGACGTCCATGCGGAACGTGTTATAAGGCAGAACGGATATATTATTTCTTAAGGTAATCAAATTCGCTAATATCAGAGGGCATACGCAGGTCGCCGCGGGGCGAGAGACCTACGCTCACCACTTTCGGTCCGTCGGGCAAGCACGAACGCTTGAACTGCTGACTGAAGAAGCGGTGAATAAATATATGTATCCATTTATCAATCTCCTCTTCGCTGTATTGGTCCTCAAAGGCAATGGTCGCCATGTAGGCCACTTTGCGAACCGAGAAACCATAGCGCAGGAAGTAATACGCAAAGAAATCGTGCAACTCGTACGGTCCCACTTGCTCCTCCGTCTTCTGGGTCATGTTCCCCTCCTCGTCGGTGGGAAGCAGTTCGGGAGAGACGGGGGTATCCACTATATCCATAAGGATCGCACGCGTGTCCTCGCCGAAGAGGTTCTCGGCGGCGTAGCGCACTTGGTACCGAACGAGCGTCTTGGGTATCCCGGCGTTGATGCCGTACATCGACATGTGATCGCCGCAGTAGGTAGCCCAACCTAAGGCCAGTTCGCTCAGGTCACCCGTACCGATCACCAAGCCGTTATATTGGTTAGCCAAGTCCATGAGCACGAGCGTGCGGATACGCGCTTGGGCGTTCTCGTAGGTCGTGTCGTGTAGGTCTATGTCGTGATTGATATCCTGCAAGTGTTGGGTTGCCATCTCGCGAATGGGTATCTCATGTATACTGATGCCCAACTGCTCCATAAGGGCAATCGCGTTCGTGTAGGTGCGGTCGGTAGTACCAAAACCGGGCATCGTCACGCCCAGGATGCGCGTGCGGTCATAGCCTAACATATCCGCCGTCATCACGCACACGAGTAGCGCGAGTGTGGAATCCAGTCCGCCGCTGATGCCGAGTACAAGGGTCTCGGCCTTCGTATGTTCCCAGCGGTGCGCCAAAGCACTCGTTTGAATGGAGAACACGTCCGTGCAGTAGGAGTCCTCTTCGCCTTTGGTGGGCAGGAAGGGTGTGGGCGAGAACTTGCGGTGACTCGGTTCCGAGTAACCCGCTTCGCTCTCGATGGGGGCTACATTGATTTTACGGAAATGACCGTGTTGGTCCTTCGTGAAGTTCGTATTGCGTTGGCGGTCGGTGCGCAGACGCTCTATGTCTATCTCGGAGATAACCATCGACGAGCGACGCTGGAAGCGTTCGCCTTCGGTGAGCATCTCGCCGTTCTCGGCGATGTAGGTGGAGCCGGAGAAAACGAGGTCCGTGGACGACTCGCCCACGCCCGACGAAGAATAGACATAACCGCAGTGTACGCGGGCGGATTGCTGTTTGATCATCTCGCGGCGGTAGGCGTGCTTGCCCAAGACGCAGTTACTGGAACTAAGGTTAAAGACGATCTCGGCTCCTTGTACGGCGAGTTGGGTAGAGGGCGGCAGGGGTGACCACAGGTCCTCGCATAGCTCTACGCCGAAGCAGTAGTCGCGCGTGTTGAAGAGCAGGTCGGGACCAAACGGAACGGGCCCTGCCCACAGTTCGATGGTCGGGATACGGGGGCGTGAGCCGTCGCCGGAACGCTCGATGGTGGCGCGGCCGGAGGTGAACCAGCGTTTCTCATAGAACTCGGCAGTGTTCGGTAGGTTGATCTTAGGAACGACACCTATCACCTCGCCGTCGGTCATCACGAACGCGCAGTTGAATAGATTATTGTCCACCTTGAGGGGAGCGCCCACCATGACGATGATGGGTTTCTCGCGGGTGTAGTTACAAACATCCTCCAGGGATGCCAAGGCATTCTCTTGGAGCAGTTGGGTAAAGAACAGGTCACCGCAGGTATAGCCGGTCATACTCAGTTCGGGGAAGCATATCACTTCCACGCCTTCCTCTACGGCTTCGGCTATCTGTTTCTTAATCTCAGCGGCATTAAAAGCGCAGTCCGCCACTTTCAGTGTCGGCACCGCCGCTGCCACTCGTACATAACCTAAGTTTGTTTTCATACTCGTACTAGATGAATTTGCGTACAAAATTACGAAATTTTGGCCAAATATGCAAATAAATTTGACAAATTCACGTTTTTTTGCAAAAAAATGCACTAAAAATTTGCGTATGTCATTTTTTTGTTGTACTTTTGCACCCGCATTCGAAAAAAGCGAATTGCGACGAGGTGCTTTCGTCTAGTGGCCTAGGACAACGGCCTCTCACGCCGTAAACCCGGGTTCGACTCCCGGTAGCACTACTGAGAAAAGAAAAAGACTTGCTTTCCGCAAGTCTTTTTTGTTATTCATCCTCTACTCCCCTACTCCTCTACTCCTACTCAAACGCTCCCATTTGCAGGAAGCTGACCTCTTTCTCCGTGAGGAAGCGGTACTTACCGCGGGGGACGTTCTTCTTGGTCAGGCCGGCGAAGCTCACGCGGTCGAGTTGCATCACGCGGTACCCTACTTTCTCGAACAGTCGGCGCACCACGCGGTTTTGTCCGGAGTGAATCTCCAGTCCGATATGCACACGGTCGCCTTTGGGGAACTCGAGGGCATCGGGAATGATCATCTCGTCGTCGAGTTGAATACCGGCGCGCAGCGAACGCTCGTCATCCTCGGTGAGGTCGTGGTCGAGCGTAGCGGCATAAATCTTCTTTTTCCCGAACTTAGGATGCGTCAGTTTAGCGGCCAGGTCGCCGTCGTTGGTGAGCAGCAGCACGCCTGTCGTGTTGCGGTCCAGTCGGCCTACGGGGTAGATGCGCTCCGCGCACGCGTTACGCACTATATCTAATACGGTGAAACGCTCTTGCGGGTCATCGGTGGTGGTGACGGTGTTCTTGGGTTTATTGAGCAGGATATACACCTTATGTTCGCGGTGAACGGGTTGGTCATGGAACATAACTTTATCCGTAGGCAGCACTTTGGCACCTAAGTTGGACACCACTTCGCCGTTGACGGTGATCACACCCGCTTGAATAAAGTCGTCGGCCTCGCGGCGCGAGCATATACCGGCATTCGCCAGGTATTTATTGAGGCGCAGGGGTTTAGTGGGATCCTCGAAGCGTTCGCGGTATTGTTGACGTTTCTTTTGGGAATAAACGTTGGAATTGCGTTGTGGACGGGCGAATTGCCTTTGTTGTCCGTCGCGTTGGAAGCGCGGACGACGTTCTTGGTTCTCGCCGTTGGAGTTATAGTTCTTCTCCCCTTGGAAGCGGGGACGTTGTCCATAAACGGGACGATCCTCGGCATTCGTATAGCGAGGTCTGACTTCGTTAGGATTAGGGTTATTGTAATGGGGTCTTTTGGTGTGATGAACCTCTACATGTTCGGTTCTGGGTTGTCCTTCGGGGCGGCGCGCAAAGCGTGGGCGCGAAGCATCATAATTGCCCTGATAATGGGGGCGGTTGTTGTCTTGATACATGATAAATACCTTAAAAATGTTAATTGGGGAGGGCCTTCACAGGTCCGAGTGCAATATAGCGGCTCCGATTGCTCGGAGCCGCCATACGTTATCGTTTAAGCTTCAGCAGCTTGTTCGATAGCTAATTTACCACGGTAGTAGCCGCAGGAGGGGCAAACGGTGTGGTACAGATAGTGAGCACCGCAATTCGGGCAAATAGCCAATGCCGGCATTTTTGCCACGTCATGAGTACGACGTTTCGCTTGTCTGGTGTGCGATTGTCTTCGTTTTGGATGTGCCATAATATAAATGTTTTAATGTTGTTAATTACTCTTTCGGATCGTTTTAGCCTATCAGCCTCTAAACTTATAAACTAGACGGCTTCTTTAAACTTTAAACTTTCCACTTTCAACTTTATAGCGTTTCGGGTTCTTCCGCGGTGCGGCAAAGGTGGTTTTGGAGAAGTGCAGCCATTTGGGGGTTGCAACCGCCTTCGGGGTGACGATGCACCATCGGGAGATTTACTATAATCTGTTCATAGGCGAGCCAATCGAGGTCGATTGTTTGTACGTCCTCTAACAGTGGGGCCATCTCTTCGGTGTTATCCACCTCCATGTCCACAGGGTCGAGGCATCGATCGCAAGTTACTTGCACTGTGCCGTACACGGTCAGGGTCAAGTCATAATCGTCAGCTCTAAGGTCGAGTTGCGCGTTCACCTTCACATTTCCGCCTAACAGTTCGGTTTTCTCGATGGTAGCGAAGTAGGCATCATTGAGTTCAAACTGATAGTCATAATGCCCTATTTCTAAGGCACTTAGTTCAATGATATGTCCTGTTTTCGCCTCCATTATGATCCTTTACGCGCAAAATCGGCTGCAAAGATACAACAATTTTTTGGAATGACCAAATTTTAAAGCAAAAAAATGAAATATTTTTCATTATTGTCTATTGAAATGTAATATATGGGAGTTTTACCCTACTCCCCTACACCCCTACTCCACTACTCCCCAAAAGGGGTGAGGGGGTTAGTCTAGCATTTTACTAATTAAGGCGACTAATTCGTGAGCCATTGGTTGCATTTCTCGTAAATCCTCTTCACAGACATCATAAACCACATCGTAGTCGGCTTTTGTTCGCAGGGATTCCATCTTAGACACGAAAGCACCAAAACGCGGTTCAACTACACCTTTTTTCACAAAATGTAACCCAAATAAGGTGTTTAAACCATCGTGAGTGCGAGTCATGATTCCATTTTCCACAAAGAGAGCATGTATTGCATGGAAACAAGCATAGTAATATCGATTGGCAGCGGTAGAGAAATGTTTCATTGTAAACAACTCGTCTGCCTCTGATAAGAATAAATTAGCTTTATCTAAATGCAACTGCTTCATAGCAGTTCTATCCTCTGAAGAAAGACTCATATTATAACTTTTTTATCGTTTTGAACATTATGATAGAAAGGAGAAAAATGACGAGCTTGCCACTCTTGTTTTGAATAAATCACCGGATTTATTGTTTGTCCAAGACTCCATCCAAGTTCTGTAAAGGGATAAGCATAAATGTCATAATCATTCCATTGGATTTTATCTTTGTCCAATAAAACAAGTAAGTCCCAATCAGAATTTACATGGTAATCTCCACGAGCGCGAGACCCATAAAGCCACAAGTTTCCCCCATTAGGAATAATTCGTTTGCCTAATTGGCGAATCTGTTTTATAATACCTTCGTTCGGCATATTTTCCTTTCTTTTTGCAGTTTTGCGCTGCAAAGGTACAGTTTTTTTTTGACCTGTGCAAGTTTTTTTGTGTGAAAAAGTGGTAAGTCAATGGTAAGTCCGTAAAATTATCGGACGATTATCGGACGATTAACGGATGATTATCGGACGATTATAGAACAATGGTCGAAGAACGGCTAAACTTTTTCTGCGCAAAAACTTGCATATCTCAAAAAAAAGTAGTACCTTTGCGGTCAATTTGAAAAATCCACGAAAACAAATATGAAAAATTTTGTAGAAGAACTACGTTGGCGCGGGATGCTGCAAGACATAAT
>JAZRWG010000067.1:0-21056 GCA_045599545.1 Paludibacteraceae bacterium
CCGATGACGGGGTCCAGTTTGCCCGCTTGGGCTCGTTCGCAAAGGTTAATGGCGAACTTGTTTAAGTTTTCAGTTTTGTTCATAGTCTTATGTAGTTTTAGTTGTTAGTTTTAGCTTTAGATGTTTCGCAAGAAAGAGTACAAAAGACGTACCAAAAAGCAAGCGACTGCCAATTTGGCAGCCGCTGTCAGTTTGTTGTCGGTCTATCAACGAATAGTTGGTAATTTTCGTTTTATAATATCGTCTCAAAGAACATAGCAGCGAGGGGATCGTACTCAGCCATAGCCTGTTCTTTCTTTTGCTCTAAGAAACGCTTGAGGGTCACGTAATTAGGATTGAGTTCATAAGCCGTTTGGTCACGATGAAGCGGCAAGTCTTCGATGAGAAGATTCTCTATTCCTTTAGGAACATTGAGGTCCTTGAAGTTATACTTGACACCCTCTACCGTAATCTCACGAATCTCCGTTTTTACCCAGTGGTCCTTGAGGTAATCCGCCATCGAAACACCCTTCCAATTATCGGGATTGCCAATGCGAGTGCGAACGGTAGTGGGCTGAATCAGTTCCTCGTAGGAATAAATAGTATAGGTATCAAAATTATGCCCGTTATCGGCAATGAGTCCGGTGGAGAAAACGGCAAACATCTCATTGATGGTGCCCTTGGTTGGGGTTACGGTGAAGTTCCAATAGGCGGTTTCCAAACTGAAATCAAACTCTCCGGTCACCAAAATAGCCTCGGGTTCAATCTTGGCATAGCAGTTCATTTGCTCGTCAATCACTTGCTTCCAATAAGCGGCTGCCGAATCGGCACCCTCGTAGAAATAATAACCGTAGAGTTCGCGCCACTCTTTCTCCCAGGTTACATAATAGGGTTTCCAAACGGTTGTGTCCTTGGGTAAGTTCTGATAATGGTACAAACGACGATAAGTCAAATCACCAAAGGTTTTCTTTTGGTCTTTGGTCCATTCTTTAGAAGACATCGTGCGATAAACACGCTTATAGAAATTAGCGTACTTGGAGTCTTTTTGCACTAATTTCTTGAGCTGACCCTCCGAGTAGGAGTCAAAGATAGTTACTCCGTCATCTTCTGCGGCAGGGAGTTGTACAGAGACTGGAACTTGCGATTGAGACTGCGAATCCGATTGGGATTCCGATGAAGTGGATGATCCACAACTCGCCATTGAAATGGCGAAAACACCTAAAAAGGATACAATAAGGGACTTTTTCATAGTAAAAATTGTTTTTACGCTGCAAAATTACTAAATAATTTTGATATATGCAAATATTTTTGTACCTTTGCAGCCTATTTTGTGTTATTATGCATAATACATTCGGAAATACGTTCTCGTTCACTTCCTTTGGGGAGTCCCATTCCGCCGCCATCGGTGGGGTGCTGGATGGTGTACCCGCAGGAATCGAAATCGACCTCGAGATGATCCGAGAAGAACTGGACAGAAGGGGAGGAAGAAGAGCCAATGAGGAATTGAAAGCCCAAAGGGCCAATGAGGAATTGATGCAAGGTACCTCGCCACGGGCGAGAAGGGAACAGGACGAGGTAGAGTGGCTTAGCGGTGTTTTTGAGGGTAAGACCTTAGGCACGCCCATCGCTTTCCTTATACGCAACACTGACGCGCGTCCGGAGGACTACGAGGTCTTCCGCCATTCGTTCCGAACGGGACACGCCGACCGCGTGTACCAACTCAAATATGGTTTCCGTGACCACCGTGGCGGCGGTCGTGCCTCGGCACGCGAGACGGCAGGGCGAGTGGTTGCCGGAGCGATAGCCAAACAACTCTTAGCTCTGCGTGGAATACATATTCACGCTAAGGTGATACAAATAGGGAAAGCGACCGACCCTGCCCTTTTTAATGACGAGATACAACGCGCTGCGGCAGCCGGCGATTCGGTAGGCGGCATCATTGAGTGTACAATAACGGGGCTGCCTGTAGGGGTAGGCGAACCGATATTTGATAAACTACAAAGTCACCTTGCCTACGCAATGATGAGTATCAACGGTTGCAAGGGTTTCGACTATGGCAGCGGATTTGAAGGAGCGGATAAGTGGGGTTCTGAGGTGAATAGCGTGAGCGGCGGCATTAGCGGTGGCATCAGTGACGGAACAACACTGAGGTTCCGGTGCGTGTTTAGACCAACGCCGACGCACGACGGCCGTAAGGATGTGTGCTTTGTACCCCGAGCCGTGGCGATAGTGGAGGCGATGGCGGCGCTGGTGATAGTGGAAAGTGAAAGTGGAAAGTGAGAGTCATAAAAATGATGGATTGAACCGCCTGCGGCTGAATGATGGAATGATGAATTGAAAGTGATTATGAAGAAAAATTTAATTATATTATCCTTATTATTTTTGAATGCGTCGATATGGGCGCAAGAATGTGAACGAATAGAACCCATTCCCTTTGGCGACATGGAGCAATGGGAGGTTAGAAACATCCAAGAATCCAAGTTCTTTAGTGGTAAAATGAAAACCATTTATGCCATTGCACCCAATGACACCATCGAGGGCGTGATTCCGCATATCTATGGTCTGAATGGTAATCCTTGGTCTATCAGTAATGCCTACGCTAATGTACTCGGTGCCATCAAGGTGAGCGGTACTACCCGTCCCGAACGCCGAGGTGATGGCTGGTGCTGCCGAATGGACTGCAAGTTAGAAGATGTGGTAGCTTTGGGCATCGACCTCAAACTGCAAATAGCCGGAACCATCTTCCTCGGTTGGACCTACGAACCCGTACCCCTCAAAGCCGCTAACGACCCCTACGGAACGGTAGAAATGGGAATACCCTTTACCAAAAAACCGAAAGCTATTCAGTTGGACTATAAAGCCAAAGTGGCGGACGATAGTACAATCACCTACGCCAAAGCCGTTGCGCACCCCAGAAAAATGAAGGGACGCGATTGCGCCGAGGTGTATATCTATATGCAACGCCGCTGGGAAGAGAAAGGGAAAATCTATGCCGAGCGCGTAGGTACGGCGTACGAGCGTATATGGCACGATATTCCCGAGTGGGTCAACGAACACCGTATTCCCATCCGTTACGGAGATATAACGCAGCAACCCAACTATCAAGACTATGAGGGACTGAATATGCACCTGTTCCGCGCCAAGAACAGCAAGGGAGATATGGTGCGTGTGCAAGAGGTGGGGTATAGCGATGCCGAACCTACACACATGGTACTCATGATATCGTCCGGTTGCTATGAAGCGTTTATCGGACATGACGGCAATGTATTTTGGGTAGATAATGTGGCACTGGTTTATTGATATTAGTTGGTGTGAGTGGCTTGTCCTCGCGGTACTACTGATAACCTTGGGGTGTCAGGTGGGGTACTATGCCTACTATGTGGGGATAGTTAGGAGGAAAGGCGGAAAGGCGGAAAGGCAGAAAGGTGGAGAGGAAAATCAACCGCCGGTGACGGTGGTGGTGTGCGCCAAGAACGAAGAGGAGCATTTGGAGGAATATTTGCATAGTTTGCTCACGCAGGATTATCCGTGCTACGAGGTAATCGTGGTGAACGATGGCTCCATGGACCGCACGGAGGAAGTGCTGGCGCAGTATATGAAGCAGGACTTTAAGTTACGCACTACCTTTGTGCCCACGGAAGCCCGCGTGATGAGTTCTAAGAAGCTGGCCCTCACGTTAGCGGCAAAGGCGGCTAAGTACGACTACCTATTACTCACGGATGCCGACTGCCGACCCGAGAGTAATCAGTGGGTTAGTGAAATAATGCGTGGGTTTGAGGACCCCAAGGTCGATATAGTGCTCGGTTACGGAGCCTACTTTGAGGAGAACACGCTACTTAATATGTGGATACAATACGACACGCAGTTCAACGGATTGCATTATTTAGGTGCAGCACTGCGTCATCAACCTTACATGGGGGTAGGGCGGAACTTAGCCTACCGCAAAGAGTTTTTCTTTAGGTCCGGTGGCTTTACAGATCTCATGGAGACGCGCGCCGGAGATGATGACCTATTCGTCAACAAAGTGGCGAACAAGAACAACACAGCGGTGGTCGTGAATGAAGCGTCGGTGACATGGTCTGAGGCCAAGACGACATGGATGAGTTGGATGGAGCAAAAACGCAGACACCTCAGTGTCGCGCCGCTCTACAAGCGCAGTACCCAGTGGCGTTTGACCGTAGAACCGATGACGCGCGGTTTGTTCTATGCCTCCGCCATTGCCGGACTGATAATCGGAGGACCCTTCGTTTGCGGTGCGGTGCTACTCGCTATCCTGCTACGGCTCATCGTAGTGCTCGCTCTAATGAACAGTGCTACCCGTGCGTGGCGACACCCCCGATGGGGAATAGAGATCATCCTCTTGGAAATAACGATGCCTTTGGTACAAGCGTACCTGATGGCCACCAAGTGGAAATATAAGGGGAATAGGTGGTGAAAGACCGCCCTTCGGGCTGAAAGACAATCCTACAGCGCAGCGGTCCTACAACGAAGTGGTCCTACAGCGTAGCGGTCCTACAGTGAAGTGAAACGAAACGTTCAAAAAAATATAAGTACTATGGAAGAGAACAAATTAAACATTAACTTAACCCCGGAAATAGCCGAGGGTGTGTATTCAAACTTAGTGATTGTGGCTCATTCGTCGTCCGAGTTCGTACTCGACTTCGTTCGCATGATGCCCGGTATTAAACAAGCCAATGTCAAGTCGCGTATTATCCTTACGCCCGAGCACGCCAAGAAACTGCTCTTTGCGTTGCAAGATAACTTGGGCAAATACGAAGACCAGTTTGGCAAGATTCAATTAACAGGAACCCCGAATCCGGGTTCCACTATCCCCATGTCCTTTGGAGGAGGAGAAGCATGAGTAAGGTTTTTCCGGCTTCCCAACTGATTATCAATGCAGACGGAAGCGCATTTCACTTGCACCTCAAACCGGAATTTCTCGCCGATAAGATCATCCTCGTCGGCGACCAAGACCGCGTGAACATGGTAGCCTCCTTCTTTGACGAAGGTAGCATTGAATGTGATGTACAAAGTCGTGAGTTCCATACCATTACCGGTAAGTACAAGGGCAAACGTATCTCTTGTATCTCGACGGGCATCGGTACCGATAACTGCGATATCGTGATGAACGAGATCGACACCCTCGCCAACGTTGATTACAACACCCGAGAGGAGAAAGCCGTTAAGCGCTCTCTTGAGATTGTACGCATCGGCACCACCGGCGCTATGCAGGAGGATATACCATTAGGTGCTTTCCTCGTTAGCCAGAAATCCATCGGTTTTGATGGCGTGCTGTCCTTCTACGAGGGACGCGACCGCATTGCCGACCTTGGTTTCGAGAACGCCTTGGTGGAGGCTATTCATTATCCTGCTAAAGCCGCTCGTCCTTATGTGGTGGCTTCCAACGAGGAACTGATAGACCGCATTGCCAAAGAGGATATGGTGCGCGGTTGCACCATTGCTTCCAACGGTTTCTACGGACCCCAAGGACGCGTACTCCGCTGCCCCATCGCTGTACCCGACATCAACGAACGTATATCTGAATTCCGCTATGAGGGACAACGCATCACCAACTACGAGATGGAAGGCAGTTGCATTGCCGGACTGAGTCTGCTCATGGGACATAAAGCCATGACCGTTTGCTGCGTCATTGCGCAGCGTAAAGTCGAAGCGGCTAACACCGATTATAAACCGAGAATCAAAGAACTCGTGCAGACCGTTCTGGAACGTCTTTAAGTTTAAAGTTTAAAGTTGAAAGTTGAAAGTATATGAAGAAAATAGGATTAGTGGCTATTGCCGCCTTGGTGCTGATAGCTTGCAACAAAGAACAGAAATTTGAATATACGGTGGATAAGTTTTACGATTTAGAGATATTGCGCTACAAGGTGCCCGAGTTTGAAGACTTGAGTCTGAACCAAAAGATTTTGGTTTACTACCTCAGTGAGGCCGCACTGCAAGGACGCGATATTCTTTTCGACCAGAACGGACGCTATAACCTCCGTATTCGTCGTGCCTTGGAGCATGTTTATGTAACATATACCGATAAGAACGACCCCGAGTTTGTGCTGATGGAGAAATACCTCAAGCGCGTGTGGTTCTCGAACGGCATCTACCACCATTACTCTGCCGATAAGTTCTTGCCCGAATTCAGCCGCGAGTGGTTTGAAGCCGCCCTGGCGCAAACCAATAGTTCGTTAGATAAGGAGGTTTTAGATGTTATGTTCGTTCCCGAACTGATGGCCAAGAAACTCAATCAAGCCGACGGTGTGGACCTTCTCCTCACTTCGGCCGGCAACTATTACGGTCAAGGTGTGACGCAAGCCGAGGCGGAACAATGGTACACCAAGCACGAGGATAAGTCCGCTGAACCGCTGTGGATAGGACTGAACAGCCAATTATGTAAGGACGAAAAGGGTAAACTCTACGAGCGTACCTACAAGGTGGGCGGTCTTTACGGCGAAGCCTTAGAGAAGGTCGTTTATTGGCTTGAAAAGGCATTACCTTATGCCGAGACCGAGGAACAGAAACCGGTCATTGAGAAACTCATAGAACTGAATAAGACGGGTGACCTCAAGGCCTTCAATGACTACTGCATTGCGTGGGTAAAAGACTTGAACAGTCGTGTCGATTTTGTGAACGGATTTACCGAGACCTATGAGGATCCGTTAGGTGTTACCGGTACTTGGGAGTCGATGGTGAACTTCAAGGACTTGGAAGCCACCAAGCGTACGGCGGCGATCTCCGATAATGCCCAGTGGTTTGAGGACCACTCGACGACCGATCCTAAATACAAGAAGGAAGAAGTGAAGGGTGTAACCGCCAAGGTCATCACCGCGGCTATCCTTGCCGGCGACTGCTATCCGGCTACTCCGATTGGTATTAACCTACCCAATGCTTCGTGGATTAGAGCCAACTACGGTAGTAAGTCCGTGAGCATTGACAACCTCTCGCACGCTTATGCGGAGGCCGCCAAGGGCAATGGTTTCAATGAGGAGTTCGTCATCGATAAACCTACCTGTCAAATCATGGACGAGTACGGCGTTATCTGTTCCGACCTCCACACCGACTTGCACGAGTGCGTGGGTCATGGTTCGGGTAAACTGATGCCCGGCGTGAGCAAGACCTCGCTCAAAGAGCACGCTTCGACCATCGAGGAGGCGCGTGCCGACTTATTCGGTCTGTACTATTTGGCAGATGACAAACTCGTGGAATTAGGATTGCTTCCCAATAAAGAAGCCTATAAAGCCGATTATTATCAACAGATGATGAACGGCCTCATGACCCAACTCGTTCGCATCGAACCGGGCAAGGACATTGAGGAATCCCATATGCGTGACCGCGCGCTGATTGCCAACTGGGTCTATGCCCACGCGGAGAATAAAGAGGTGGAGATCATCGATCGCGAGGGTAAGGCTTTCGTTGTAATCAACGACTATGAGGGCGTTCGTCGCCTCTTTGGTGAACTGCTGCGCGAGATACAGCGCATCACTTCCGAGGGCGATTATGCCGCCGGCAAAGCATTGGTGGAGCAATATGCGGTTAAGGTCAACCAAGACCTGCATAAACAAGTGTTAGAACGTTACGCCAAACTGAACCTCGCACCCTATAAGGGCTTCGTTAATCCGCGTTATGTAGTGGAACAAGACAAGGACGGTAAGATAACGGATATTACGCTTGACTTCACCGAAGGATATGTAGAGCAACATCTGCGTTACTCGCGCGATTACTCCAATTTACCGAGTGTTAATTAATCTTCCCATATCTAAATCCATAGCCAATCGGATATTGATTCTTCAGGCTATGCACGGTGACCCCCTGATGGAGGTCACCGATGCTATGCCCGAGGATGTGGTGCTGCTGAATGCTGCGCTTGACCGGCTTCGCCTGAAAGACCGTTTCACTGTAAGACAGCCTTCGGCTGTAGGACCGGCTGCGCCTATAAGACCGCTGACGCTGAATGTGGGAAATGCCGGCACGGCGTTTCGCTTCCTCACCGCCTATTGCGCCCAACTGCCCGGATGCGAAGTGATGCTGGACGGCTGCGAACGGATGCACCATCGCCCCATTGGTCCTCTCGTAGAGGCCTTGCGCGATTTAGGTGCCGACATAGACTATGTAGGTCAGGAGGGTTTTCCGCCGTTGCATATTAAAGGGAGAAGGCTGATAGGCGGAGAGGCAGAAGGGCTGATGGGCGATAGGTTAGATGGGGCGGTTAGTTCGCAGTTTGCGTCCGCCTTGGAGTTAATAGGTATCCCGTGTGAAGCTCCTGCTTCGCCTTATCTGACGATGACGAGAACCTTAGTGGAAAGGTGGAGAGGCGGAAAGGCGGAAAGGCTGATAGGCGGAGAGGCAGACTGGTCAAGTGCCGCTTTCTGGTATGAGTATGTGGCTATTCACGGCGGAGAGATAGAGATGCAAGGGTTGAGTCGCGACTCAATCCAAGGGGATAAAGTGGTGGCAGAGATATTTGAGTCGTTGGGTGTGGACACCTTATATACTAACGCGGGCGTGTGCGTGCGAGGGCGAAACGCCTCCGCAGGCGATAAGCAAACATTAGACATTAAACATCAAACATTAAACATAGACTTCTCTTTCTGCCCCGATCTCTATCCTGCGGTAGCGATGACGTGCAAGCAGTTGGGTTACAGGCTACAGGCGACAGGGATAGAGAATCTTATTTATAAAGAAAGTGACCGCTTGGCTTCGGTAGAGGCGATGCTCAATACCCCGAAGGGTCAAGTGGTGAAGACCGAGCACGACCACAGGATAGCGATGGCGGCAATGATAGCCGGTTATTCGGTGGATGACGAAGAGTGTATTCGTAAGTCCTATCCTCAATTTACGACAGAGTTATGCAAGTTATTATCCCACGAAGAGGCATAAACGATGAGGGGCGCGGCAAGAAGTATGCCCTGCTCAAACTCATCAGCACCGCCACCGACGATTATGTGTGGTTGCAGGATGACGATGTAACGCCTCCTTTGGCCTCGCCGGATCTTAATAAGGACCTTATTATCCTTCCGCTTCGGATGGCTGCGGGTTCGGGGTCGCTCCTCTGCCGCTTGCAACAGGCGGAGTATGCCGCTATTCAAGAACTGACGATGCTCACTGCCAAGGCGGGGCACCCGATTATGTGTTCGGGAGCGAACCTGATTGTAAGGCGGAATAAATGGCTCGAAGCCAAGGACGATTTGCATTTCGAGATTCCCAGTGGGGACGACATGTTCCTGCTGGAGAGCGCCAAGCGCAGAGGTTGGACCATCGGGGTGCAAGACCAAAAGCACTACGAGGCTATTGTGCAACCGCAGGAGAGATTAAGGGACTTACTGAAACAACGCATGCGTTGGGCAGGGAAGGCTCCGCATTTTACGGATAAAGATATACGGCGTTGGGGAGTAATGATTGTGACGGCTAATGTGCTACAGTTACTATGCTTCCCCGTTATTTTGATTAAGTTTCCCATCGAATATAGGCTCATAAAAAAGAGAGACATCTCTGTCTCTCTCTGGGTTGCCTTGCTACTAGAGGTTATCTACCCCTGGTACATGTTGCTCAGTTTACTCGGCGGACTCTTCCGTAGTCGCTGGTAATTCAGCAGCATTGAGTGCGTCAGCAGCTTCTTGCACTTGCTCCACGATAGCACTGTCATCAGCGTTCATCGCTTTAGCGCCTTTGTTGAAACCGGCAGCAAAGATACTCAAAGCTACGATAAGAGCTGCGAGCGTCCAACTGGCCTTTTCCAATACATCGGTTGTCTTAGGAGCACCTAACACTTGGTTTCCACTGGCAAAACCGGAAGCTAAACCGCCTCCCTTACTGTTTTGGATAAGTACCAAGAACACCAGCAAGATAGCCAAAATAACGATAATAATAGTAAATGCGGTATACATAATTATAGTATTAAAAAGTTAAACAATTCGTTGTTAAAGTCTTTTGAGCGTACAAAATTACTATATTTTTTTCAATTATGCAAATTTTATTCCACTTTTTTAGTTTTAAAGCCTATTTTTTTACCATTTTGCGACCGTATCATTGTAGATACTCTCCGAAAGTTCCTTAACCATGGTCTCGCAAAGGGCATCTTGTACGTCGGTTAACATCTGACTCGACTCAAAGGTTTGGAAGGCGGAATAGGTCTTTTCAAAACTCTCGTCAGGATTGATATTATTGGTGAAACGCACACGAATGGTGATGGTCAGTTTGGTTTCTGCGGCATAACCGCTGGAGGAGATGCCCACGGATGCTACATCGTAACCTGTTATCTCGCCCTCTAACTCCAAATCACCGCCCTTGCGGTTGACTTCCAAACGCGTTTGGCGAATAAACAAATCGCGAATAGCCTCGCTCAGCACATTGCTTAGGGGCGGGTGTACCAGTGCGGCATTATTGGGAAAGTCCGCAATCGCAATCGAGTGGGTGGTGCTGTAATCAATACTCGCTCCGTTAAACTTATACGAAATGGAGCAAGCACTTAGCAAACCACATAATAATATTATTTGAATATACTTCATAACTCTCAACTCTAAACTAGGACAACCCGTACTCCTTAAGGCGGCGGTAAAGCGTTCGTTCGGTCATGTCTAACTGTTCGGCGGCTTTCTTGCGGTTGCCGTTATTTTGAAGTAGAGCCTGTTCGATTTCTTCTTTTTCTCTTTCGGCCCTTGTCTTGGTTGGTTCGGCTTGCACATCTTCTGCTTCTTCTGAACGGGAAACGATGTGCGAATGAGGGGTAGGATAGGTCACTACCGTATTAGCCGCTCCTGATTTGAGTTCATTGAACTGGGCTTTGAGTTCGGTCATATCCCGCTTCATGTCAAAGAGCACCTTATAGAGCAACTCGCGTTCGTTCATGAACGCTTCCGCGTTGGTCTTATGTCCGGCCAATGCCAGTGAAGTTTGGTTGTCTTGTTCGGGGATATACTTACGTAGCGTCTCGGCGTTGATGTCGTGGTTGGTCTCGATGATGGAGATCTGTTCGGCTACGTTCTTGAGTTGGCGCACATTGCCGTTCCAGTAGTAGGACTGGAGCAGTCGATTGGCCTCCTCGTTGAGGCGGATGGCGGGCATGCGGTAGCGTTCGCTGAAATCCGCTGCGAACTTACGGAAAAGAAGCGGTATATCTTCGCGTCTCTCGCGCAGGGCAGGCACTTTGATTTCCACCGTGTTAAGGCGGTAGTAAAGGTCCTCGCGGAAACGTCCGTCACGGATGGCGGCTTGCATATCTAAGTTTGTGGCCGCTACCACGCGCACGTTCGTCTTCTGTACTTGGCTGGAACCCATCTTAATGAACTCGCCCGTTTCGAGCACACGCAAGAGCCTAACTTGTGTCGAGAGGGGCAGTTCGCCCACCTCGTCCAGAAAGAGGGTACCGCCGTTGGCTATTTCGAAGTAACCTTTACGGTCGGCTTTAGCATCGGTGAAGGCTCCCTTTTCGTGACCGAACAATTCGCTGTCGATGGTGCCCTCCGGAATAGCTCCGCAGTTCACGGCGAAGTAGGGTCCGTGTTTGCGTGCGGAGTAGGCATGAATAATCTGCGGAAAGAACTCTTTTCCTACTCCCGACTCACCGGTCACGAGTACGGATAGGTCTGTGAGTGCCACCTGCACCGCTACCTCAATGGCACGATTCAGTTGAGGGTTATTACCTATAATCCCAAACCGCTGCTTAATCGTTTGTATCTCGGTCGTTGTCATACTTTAAACTTTAAACTTTCCACTTTAAACTTACATACGTAAGGGCATCTCGATGCCTAATAAGTTCATTGCTTTTTCCAGTACTTTAGCCACGGTGCCGCTCAGTTGGATACGCATTGCGCGAACGGCTTCGTTCTCCTCGTTGAGCACCGAATAATCGTGATAGAACGAGTTGAAGTCGCACGCCAAAGCATAGGCGTAATTCGCAATCACGGCAGGTGAGAACTCGTCGCCCGCTTGCTTGACGATCGTCGGATATTCCGCCAACCGCTGAATGAGTTGCTGCTCCTTCTCGTTCAAACTTTCCACTTCTAACTTTAAACTACCGCCGTCAGGCGCACTTACTTTACACTTTAAACTTTCCACTTTAAACTTACGAAGTATAGATTGGATACGCGCGAACGTGTACTGAATAAACGGACCTGTATTGCCGTTAAAGTCGATGCTTTCGGCGGGATTAAAGAGCATGTTCTTTCTGGGATCGACTTTGAGGATAAAGTACTTGAGGGCACCTAATCCCACCTTACGCGCAATCTCATTGGCTTCCTCCTCGGTGATGTCGGGTAGGGTATTGACCTTATCCTTGCTTATCTCGCGTGCATCCTCTATCATCTTTGCCATCAGGTCGTCGGCATCCACTACCGTTCCTTCGCGGCTCTTCATCTTACCGTTAGGCAGTTCGACCATGCCGTAGGAGAAGTGTACAAGTTCTTTTCCGAAGGGGAATCCGAGGCGGTCGAGTAGGATAGCGAGTACTTGGAAGTGGTACTCCTGTTCGTTGCCCACCACATATACCATCTTATCAATCGGGAAGTCTTGGAAACGAATCTTAGCCGTGCCGATGTCTTGCGTCATGTACACGGATGTGCCGTCCTTGCGGAGCAGCAGTTTCTCATCGAGTCCGTTCTTCGTCAGGTCTGCCCACACGCTCCCGTCCTCGCGGCGGTAGAATGCGCCGATTTGTAAGCCTTTCTCCACTTCGCTCTTGCCCTCAAGGTAGGTCTGCGATTCGTAGTATATCTTATCGAAATCAACGCCCATTGCCTTATAGGTCTCGTCGAATCCTGCATATACCCAACTGTTCATGCGCGCCCATAGTTCACGCACTTCGGGGTCGCCTTGTTCCCATTTGAGCAACATCTCTTGGGCTTGTTGGATGAGGGGAGCCTGCGCTTTGGCGGTTTCTTCGTCCATTCCTTTGGCGATGAGTTCGGCTACTTGGGCTTTATACTCTTTATCAAAGCGAACATAGTAGTCGCCGATGAGGTGGTCGCCTTTCTTACCCGTTGATTCGGGTGTTTCACCGTTACCAAACAGTTTCCAAGCAAGCATGGATTTGCAGATGTGGATACCACGGTCATTGACGATATTGGTCTTCACCACTTTCCAACCGCACGCCTTTTGTATTTGGGCAATCGAATAACCGAGCAGGTTATTGCGCACGTGTCCCAAATGAAGGGGTTTGTTCGTGTTGGGGGAGGAGTACTCCACCATCATGAGTTGGTTGCGGTCGGGCAACTGACCGTAGTTCTCGTCGTTGGCGATGGCCTCCAACTGACTGAGCCAAAAAGCAGAACTGATCGTCAAGTTCAAGAACCCTTGTACGGCATTGTATTTCTCCACAACTCTAAACTTTAAACTATTATCTAGGCGGCTTCTTTCAACTCTCCACTCTAAACTCTCAACTAAATAATGGCCTATTTCTTCTGCCACTTGTGCCGGAGCCTTGCGTGCGGCTTTGACGAAGGGGAAGACCACGAGGGTGATATTGCCTTCGAATTCAGGACGCGTCTTTTGCAGTTGTACCATCTTGTCCTCAACCTCTATTCCGTAGAGGTCTTTGACAATGGCTTTAATTTGTTTTGTTAATATCTCTTCTAACATAATTCTAAACATTGTTCGCAAAGCCATGCTGCTTCGTCAGCGTTTAAACGTGGAGCGAGGTCCTTATATACTTGTGCGTGGTAGGCATTGATCCACGCTTTCTCGTCCTCGGTGAGCATGCTCATCTCCATTAGGTTCTTGTCGTACGGGCAGCGCGTGAGCACCTCAAACTCATAATACGTTTCCCCGGTAGTTCTTTCAACTTTAAACTTTAAACTCTCCACTAATTTGGTAACAACCAAATTCTCAATCCGTATCCCGTACTCGTTGGCGCGGTAGATGCCGGGTTCGTCCGAGAATATATTGCCCGGTTGGATGGGATTCGTGTTATTGTCCGTGCGGATATTTGCCGGACCCTCATGGCAGCCCATGAAATGTCCCACGCCGTGTCCCGTTCCGTGACCGTAGGTGATGCCTTCTTGCCACATGAACTGGTGGGCGAGTACATCGAGTTGGT
Organism: Paludibacteraceae bacterium; assembly: GCA_045599545.1. Classification (GTDB taxonomy): domain Bacteria; phylum Bacteroidota; class Bacteroidia; order Bacteroidales; family Paludibacteraceae; genus Colicola. Next base: position 14,015 of record JAZRWG010000067.1, read on the forward strand.
TACCGCGGGTGCCTTTAGGGAAGCGCGCCTTGGCTAAAGCGATGTGTCCCTTGAGAACGAGCGTATAATCGTGTTTGACATTGGCGGGTATATTCGCCGGATTGCCAATCCACAGGGTGCGGGTGATGTCGGTAGTACCTTCGAGGTATTGTCCTCCGCTGTCGAGGAGCAGCACACCCTCGCCGTCTATGGTAGCGCACTCGCCTGGCTCGGCGTGGTAGTGCACAATAGCACCGTTGCCTTTCCAACCGGCAATGGTTGCAAAACTCTCATCAGTGAAGTGTTTGCCCATCGTGCGGAACTCGTGCAACTTATCCGCCAAATCAATCTCAGTTAACTTTAAACTATTAAACTTATCAACTTCTTTACACTTTAAACTTTCCACTTTAAACTGTTCTTGCGTCCAGCGCAAGAAACGGACCATCGCTACTCCGTCCACGAGGTGTGCCTCTTTCTCTCCCGCTATCTCAACCTCGTTCTTAACGGACATCATCACTTGCACGGGACTGGGGGTAACGACCACGGCATTCTCCGCTCCCACCGCTTCGTATAATCGTTCGTTCACGCGGTTGCCGTCCATTAGCACTTTCAACTTTAAACTTTCCACTTTCAACTTTAGGAAGTCGAAGACTTCCATATATCCTCTCACTTCCACGCCGACGCGCTGCATGTATTCGCGTCCTTCTTGGGTCACTTTGGCGGGGTCTATAAAGAGGGTGCATTGATCCATTTCGACGACCACGTAGGCTATCACGCAGGGGGTATAATCGACATCTTTTCCTCGTATATTCATCAGCCAGCCAATCTCGTCCAGTTCGCTGATAACGAGGGCATCAGCACCTTTGGCTTGAATCGCTTCCCGAACGCGTTGCAGTTTGGCTGCGACCGATTCGCCGGCATATTGTTCTTCGTATTCATAGAAAGGATATTGGGGAATAGCCGGCCGTCCTTGAGTCCACAGCGGACGGATCAGGTCAATCGAGATCACCTGTAGCCTGTCGCCTGTAGCCTCCTTCATTTCCTTAAACTCGTTGATACTCCACATCTCGGGATTTACGCCGATCTTGGGGAGTAGAGGAGTAGAGGAGTAGAGGGGTAGAGTGTTTATGAGCCACTCGTTGACGCTCGGGCAATCGACATCGGAAGCCCGCATAAGGCTAATGGTACTCCCTTGCAGTTCCGTTTCGGCCTGAAGGTAGTAACGGCTGTCCGTAAACAGGCGGGCATCGTCTAATGTCACCACGAGAGTTCCGCTTTCGCCCGTAAAACCGCTAAGCCAGTTCATTTCTGCCCAGTGGGGAGCCATGTACTCGCTGGCGTGGGGATCATTACCGGGTACTATATACGCGGCTAACTCATTCTCTTTCATCAATGCCCTAAGGGCAACCAATTTCTCTACGATTGTCATATCCTTTATTTTTTGTTTAAAAAAGCACTGCCATATGATTATGACGGTGCTTTTTACATTGTGCATCGTGCATTATGCACCGTGCACCCGTAAAACCGATTACTCAGCAACGGTTTCAGCCTCAACAACAGCAGCGCTGTCAGCAACAACAGCTGCGGCAGAGTCGCATACTTGTTCGCACTTTTGCTCGCAGTTACCTTCGCACTTGCCTTCGCACTTGCTGCTCTTGCAATTACCGCATGCCATAGCGCACAGAGCGATAGCAGCGATGAACATCATCTTTTTCATACTAAAAAAAACGTTTTAATTGGACAATAAATATTATTTTTGCTTTTGTTCTAACAAAAGCGGCTGCAAAGATACAACAAAAATTTGGTATGAGCAAATATTTTGGGCACAATTTTTGATTTTTAATCAAATTATAGTACTTTTGGGATATATTTTGGGAGCTTGCTCACGAAAATCTACTTATTTCTGCAAAACTTGCTCAAAACACGTTCGGCGGCTGCTTTAGCTTCGGGCGTGTTGGCTTCTATTTCGCTTTGTTCCCGTTCGCGTCGCCTATTCTCGCGCATTCGCTCCTCCATATCCAACACCTCTTGCGGAACACCCATCTGCGCGGCGTGTCGCCGTAACATATATTGCGCATTATGGTCTGTCGGGACCACCCGACCCGCACGCTCTTTTTCCCATCGTTTGCCCCGTTGGTCAAAGAGAAATAGTTCCGCTTTCCAATTGCGCACTCTGCCGTTGTTTTTGTACCGCCAACCTTTAGCACTATAATATACAAAGAAATCGCGCGCCACTTCCATAGAAATGCCCGGTTGTTTTTCTTGGGCATAATCTATCACTTCTTGGAGCGAGGTCGGGGGCGGCAATATATCTTCTTCTTTCAATTTTTGAGGAGCAGCAGCAGTGGGCTTGTCCCCTACTACTACTTCTTCTTTTTTAATATTATTTATTATAGTTTTCTTTTGGTTCTTTTCTTTTGAAATAGCACCATTTTCGTACTCTTCAGCACAGATTTCGTGCTCATTAGCACGATTTTCGTGCTCAATTTGCGTATTTTCCCGTAGTCCTTCAACATACTTTTCTCGCCTATAATTTTCTATCCTTCTTTCAAGGTCTTTATTCTCTTTGTCGTATTTCTTAATCTCCTCTTTATAGAAGCGAGTAGGAAATGGGGCATCGGGTAGTAGCAAGGCATCGAATTGATAACAATCATTCTTGTGGCGTTTTGTTTTTACAATAATGTCCATTTGTAGTAGGTTGCGCTTAACTAAATATTTAAGAGCATCCCTACAAGTTTGTTCCGGCATTACAAGCATATCCGCCAACCCGGCAATGGTCTTTTCATAAGGACCACGTCGGGTTAACGAGTATAATGCCGCATATACCTCTAAATTAGAATGAGAGAGGTTGTATGGGTTCTTTTTCATTTCGGTGTATATTTGATAATACATCTTGTCCGTCTGTATTAGTCTGTCATCAGTGTGTCTCTATCGGTAGATGACCGAAGGGTCACCGAACGGTCACCGAAGGGTCACCGAACGGTGACTACTCCTAAACCAGTTGGTGTGCGCTATGAAAAATAGGATTATCCTTATTCTCCGGCACGTAGCATTGAGGGTTGCTTTTCGCGTCTTTTAGGATATACTCCTTGTTTAGTGCGCAATAGAGGAAGATTTTGTCGCGTGTCTTGCTTTTCACTTCTTCGGGCACTCTTTCCCTATTGACATAGCAACTGAGACTACAACCAAAGCAATGTTCTCTGTCTGCCATTACGCTTGCCCTTTCAATGCTAACGAAACAGAAACGTCGGTCGGTTGCAGTTTCGGGTGGTCGTTAAGGATACGCTCTTTCAGTCCGGCCATCTGTGCGGTGAGTGCCTTGCTATCCTTGCGCATTTGCTCTTGCTGCACCTCAAGCGAATGGTAAGTGCAACTATTGGGATCAATCGTGCCGTCGGGCAGACGCTGACTGCCTAATCGGTTGTAAGTCTCTTTGACTTGGTACATCCATTTATTACCATGGAAGACGAACTGCTTATTCACAGCAATAGGTTCGCCGTTATCGTCGGAGGCATGGTTGTCTATCAACGTGTTAGTTAGTTGTAGTGCCTCTTGGGTCATCATGTCCGACGCGAGTTTGGCGATGTTACAGAGGTGTTTCGCCATAGACAAGAGGTCAAGGGATGTGATTACTCGATTGTCCTCAGGGTCATCGGTAAAGGGTTCTCCTTTGGCGAGTTGGTAATCTTCAACGAATTGTTGTGCTACTTGCTGCTCCTCTTGAGCAGTCATGATTGGGTACAGACTACCCGGAATCAAAAAATGGGTTTTTTCCATAAATGTTAATTGTTTTTAATTGGTTAATAATTAAGACGGGTCAAAGTGCTGAATATAGCCGTTGGCTTCTTTATTCACTTCTTCCATATAGTCAGTGGCTCTTTCTAGTAAGGTAGCGCAGATACATGTGAGGTGTAAGAGGATTTGCACCTTGTCTTTGCGGTTGTAGGGTGCTTCGTTCTTCATTAAGTTCCAAATGCGGTTTGCCTTTTGCGTTTCCGCTTTAGTAGTCATCCCTTCGGGAATACTAATGGAAAAGTAATAAGTTGGTCGTTTTGCCATAATTGTAATGTTATAGGGGTTAATAATTAGTCGCCGTTATAGCGATTGTTTGAATAATACTTTAGCACTTCTTGTTGTGCTTTCTCGGCGCGTTTCTCGTCGAAATACATAATTCCGGCAACCACCCAATAAGGTCTGCCTTTGTCTCTTCCATCTGGTTTCAGTCGGGTGGTCCCGACAGACGTCGGTTGCGACCGACTGCGCATATATCCATCTGGTTTCATTTATCCACACCTCCTTTCTTTGCTTTTTTGCGTCTGCGCATCTCTACCGCTCGGCGTATATTTTCTTCTTTAGTGACCCATTCAAGGTTGAGGACGTGGAAGTTCATTATATTGCCATCGAGGTGGTCAACTTCTATTTCGAATAAGTTCTTCGGGCGCAACCATACCTCAGCCACAAGGCGATGAACATAGAAGACACGCGTACCGCCGGGACTATTACTGCTCAATAAATTGACATGAGGGTAATGGATAGGTTGATAATTTTTCTTCATTGCCGGGCACGCGTAAGTATAATACTTAGCATACCTTATTCCCATATTTGGGCTTTTGGTCATTACTCCTCCGCACTCACTCACATAGATAGCGGTGGTGTTAATCGTGCGGTAGTGTTTGTAGCGGAGAGCCTCCGCAGGCATATCGGGCTGCGCGCCCATCCATTCGTCTTCCATAAGCAGTTGTTTATTTAGCGTTTTTGTGTAGCGCATCTTTGCGCGAATTGTTTCTGTTCCTTGTGCATTTCGGTCGCATCTTTGCGCCCGTTTTTCGTTTCCGGCTGCAAAAGTACTGCTTTTTTAACAAACAATCGTACCTACGAAAAGTACGATTTATTCAAAAAAAAATGCTATAGTGACGATTTTTTTTACGAAAAATTTGCACATGTCGAAAAAAAGTAGTATATTTGCAGCCGAATTGGAAAAAGAATATATATTATGCCTGAAATTAGTCGCTTTTATGGAATCGTGATAAGTCTTTTTTGGAAAGACCACAATCCCCCACATGTACATTTTACGTATGGCGATTATAAATGCTCAATTAGTGTGATTGACAGAGTAGTTGACGGGCAAGCACCTGCGAAAGTTATTGCCAAAGTGAATAGTTGGATTGATTTGCATGAGCAGGAAATTTTGTCTTTATGGGAAAAAGCACAGTCAGGTGAATATATTGGAAAAGTACCACCCTTAAATTGATAGATTATGTTGCGCGTTGTAGATGTTGATTACATACAAGATTATCAACTGATGGTGTCCTTTAGTGACGGCGTTAGAAAAAAAGTTAATTTGGACAAATACTTGACAGGAGAGGTATTTGGGGCTTTGCGTGATAAGGCATTGTTTGTTCAGTATGCTTTAACTCGTTTTACGATTGAATGGGTCAATGGAGCAGATTTGGCGCCGGAGTTTTTGTATGAAATAGGAAATGCCGCATAGCCCCTATAAAAATAACAGAATAGACAATTAAACGATTTACCCTCCCCAGAAATGGGGGGGGTAAATTATTGATATACAGTAAGTTATAAAACAACAATAATTATTAACTCAAATTTTTAAGCTTATGAAACATTACAATCAACCGGAGACGAACGTTCTCCAAGTCAATGCACAATCAATGCAGATGCAAACTGCCAGTCCTGTGGGACCGGTGTACACTCCCGTAGGGCAGATAGGAACAATGGGAAAAAGCAATGTAGAATGGGATAATTAAAAATTAAGAATTATGAAGAAGTTTATGTATTTTGCAGCTGCGCTGTTAGTACTCGTAGGCTGCAACAAGAAAGAGAACGCTAAAGAAAATGCTCCTCAAAACCTCGTAACCATTACCGGCGGTATTAAAATTGCCTCACAAGATGGACCGAATAAAGTTGTCGCCAAACCCGGTTGGGAAAGCGTCGAAGACCGAGGTGATGTGGAATTTATTTGGGAAGCGGGTGATGAGATTGCTGTAGTTAATAGTGATAAGACGGAGGTTAAGAAATTCACAGTATTAGAGATTTCGCAAGATAAGCAAACAGCAACGTTTATCGGTGAGCCTTTGAGTGGTGGAATGGAAGGATATTATAGCGTATATTATCCGTATGAATGGGGAGCGGCTGCTATTATTGATGAGGAAGCTGAGGCTGATGTGTTCGCAAACCAGCAGTACTCCGACAAATTAAGACCTATTGGACGTGATTTTTGGGCAACAGACGGCTCTTTCGAACTATACCTATATGATGTAATAGACCTCTCACTTACGGGAAGTGTTAAATTAGGCAAAATTATGTATCATATAGAGGAAGGAGGAGAATGGGACACTCCTTATGATATAACTCTTTCCCTTGGCGATGGTCTGCAACTAACCGATCAACCCCAACATGTGACATTTGTTCCGTTTATTTATTTAGCTGGGAAAGAGTTTAAACTGAGTTTTTACGATACCGACGATCTGTTTATAATGGAAAAAACTGGTTCAATAGATAGTTGGAATGAATCCCAAATCTTCTCCTTCCCCACGCTGAGGGTGTTTAAACCAGTGAAATAATATCTCTGCAACCTAATCGCTTAGGATAATCGTAATCGCTTAGACACTCGCAAAGTCCCGTTCACGTGGTGAGCGGGGCTTTTTTTGTACCCCCGCCACCCACAAAGTGGCGGTTTTTTGTGGTCGGGGTCGGTTGCGACCGACTGCGCATTATGGTCTGTCGGGACCACCCGACCCGACCTCGTAAAGGGTAGCCGAGTATAAAGAAACTACCTATAACTTATTGTATATCTCTTGTATTTTTCTGCGGAATCTGTGGAATCTGCGAGAGATAAATAAACTAAAACCTAAATGAAACTATGGCAAAATTCACTTTAATTGAGCCTTACGACACTTACAGTGGTAAGACTTGCAGCCACAGCAACATCATCAACTGTCTTGGTCACACCGGCGTTCGTCGTGGTAAACAATGGACGACCCAACGCTGCCACACGCGTGACCTCACGACCAACCCGCTATCCACCGCAGAGAGTGCAGCCCGC
>JAZRWG010000068.1:0-16359 GCA_045599545.1 Paludibacteraceae bacterium
AGTATGGGGACAGAACATGATTTACGGAGTTAGACTCTAATGAAACATCGGCCTTTTTCCATACTTTGATGTTAAATCGAGTGCAAAGATATAACAAATAATTGATATAAACAAATTAAAAAAATAAAAGTATAATGAAACGCTTCTTTAAAATCTTCGGTATCACCCTCGGTTCTATCGTGGGCTTCGTGATTGTGGTTGTGGCCGCAGCCGTTTATGTGGTGCTCACGCCTAAGCGTCTCACGCCCATCGTGTACCGCGTGGCGGATCAGTTTGTCACCTGTCCTTACGAGATAGACAAGGTTGGAATCTCTATTGTCAAGACCTTTCCGTACCTTGGTCTCGAGTTGAACGGCATCTATGTAATCAACCCTACCGAGGGTGCTCCCTCGGATACGGTCCTTGCTGTGCCTTCCCTCCTTATCGGTGTAGATGCCCAAAAGGCTCTTGATGGGGATATTGTGGTCAAGCAGTTCGAAATCAACGACCTGACGGCCAATATCTTCATCGGTGCGGATGGACGTACTAACTATGATGTACTTTGTCTTCCTAAGGACACAACCGAAGAAATAAAAGATACTACTTCGGGGTGGACACTGAAGTCTGTTGCTTTGGAGAATGCCATCGAGATACGCACACAAGCCCTTCGCTTAGCCGACGAGAAGGATAGTCTGTTTCTAACCGTTCCCAATCTCAATCTGCACCTGGCAGCATCCCTGCCTTGTATGGACACACTCCGCGTGGACGAAGCCACCCTCACAATCGCTGACTTTGTTATCAACCTTAGCGGTCTCGTAGGACTAAACAAGATGAGCGAAGGTATCTATACTTGTGACCTTAACCTTGCTACCAACCCGTGGCATATAAGCGACCTAATGGACCTCGTGCCCGAGAAATATGTCGCTCTTATTCCGCAGGAAATAGTCGTGGACGGAGATATCCAACTCAACGCGCACGCTTATGGTTCGCTTGCGAACAAGACGCTGCCTCTTGTGGATGCCCGCATCCAACTCAAGAACATAGCCGGTCACTATGACCTAAGTGTGCTTCCTTATGTTATCACGCACACGAAAGCCGATGTCACAGCGCATGTGGACCTCAATCAGAAGGCACGCACCACGGCTACCATTCAAGACCTCTTTGTTCAGACCGGAGCCAACTCCGTTCGTCTCAATGCCTCTGCCAAGAACATCTTCAAGAACGCGGACGGTTTTGAAATAGACAACCCTGCTTGCAATCTCAAAGCCGACCTCAACGTCGATCTGGCCGAAGCCAATCGGTACCTCAATACCGACTCTACCCAAGCGCAACTTACAGGAAAGGCACAAGGTTCACTCACCGCTTCGGGCAAACTGAACGATGTCACGAACCAACGCTGGTCTAAACTTAAGGCGCAGGCCAAACTGCAAGTGGAGAACGTGTCTTACCTCGCCGACTCGCTTCAAGCCGCTATCAACGAGGGAGCGGTTACGCTAACGCTGGATATGCCTAAAAACGAAACGAGTAACATCCCTACCATCGCGCTTAACTTCAACCTCGATGATGTACAAGCCTCTATGGATACCATCTCTGCGCACCTTGTTCGCCCTGTAGGTTCGGCTACAGTCCGAGCCTCTCACCGCAATCCCGGTGCCCAACGCGTTACGATGGCTTTCTCGGCGGATAAGATGCAGGCGGCTATGGGTCAGAATACCTATGCCCAAACAGGAGCGGTGGACATAGAAGCCTCACTGAGGTATAATAAGAATGAAGAGAACTGGTTCTTTAAATGGAATCCTCGCCTCAAGTTCAACCTCCAAGACGCTGTAGCGGTTGCTCCGGTCATGCCCGTGCCTATCCAAGTGCCACAGATATGTTTCCATTACTCCAACCGTGACTTCACCATCGACACCTCGCGTATCGTACTCGGTAAGTCCGACTTCAACCTATCGGGCAAGATAAAGAACTTCGGTTCATGGACCCAACGGAAGGATACCCTCGTCGGGGAACTCAATTTCACCTCCTTGAATACGGATGTGGACGAACTGCTTTCTCTTCTTCCTGAGAGCCAAGAGGACTCTGTTGAGGTAGGACAAGAGGTCGCTCAAAGTGAACAAGACACCTCCGAGGCGGACCCCTTTATGGTGCCCGAGATGGTGAACCTACGCCTCAACACGCGCATTGCCAATGCTCACGCTTTCGACCAAGACCTCAAGAACCTGGGCGGTAGCGTTGTCATTAATAACGGCGAAGTGTACCTTGACCAGATGGGCTTTGTCTGCGAGGCCGCCAAACTGCAACTGAGCGCGATGTATAAAACACCGCGACGCGATCATATCTACGTGGGACTCGATTATCATATGGTGGATATTGATATCCAACAACTCATCGGCATGGTTCCCCAATTGGATACCCTCGTGCCCATGCTTAACTCCTTCCGCGGCAAGGCGCAGTTCCATATCGCGGCCGAGACCTATGTCAATGACCAATACCAACTCAAACCCTCCACCATTCGCGGTGCTTGCTCCATCGAAGGAAAAGACCTCGTGCTGCTTGACAGCGAGACCTTCTCCCAGATAGCCAAGATTCTTATGTTTAATAAGAAAACCGAGAATAAGATAGACTCCATCTCGGCGCAAATAACCCTCTATAAGGACGAGATAACCGTTTATCCCTTCTCCGTATCCTTGGATAACTACCTCATTGCTGTAGGCGGTAACCACTACCTCGACATGAACTTCAACTACCATGCCGACCTGCTCAAGCCGCTCTACATCGGCGTGGATGTCAAGGGTAACTTAGACAACCTCAAGATAACTCCTGCGACGTGTATCTACGCTCAAGACTTCCGTCCTATCATTCATAAGGACACCGAAACCAAGAGTCAGGAGATACGACGAATGATCGGCGAGAGTTTAAAGAAAAATGTAAAAATTCAATAATATGCGTAAAATTCTTTTATTATCCGTCATCGCTATGAGTGCAATAGCATGTAACCAAAACCCTCTCATCAACAAGCCCGCTACTCCCTATGGTGTGCCCGCTTTTGATAAGGTACAAGTCAAGCATTATATGCCCGCTTTTGAGGAGGGTATCAAACAACAAAAAGCCGAGGTAGAGGCGATCGTTTCTAACCCCGAGGCACCTACTTTTGAGAACACCATCGTAGCCCTTGAGCGAACGGGTTCTTTACTCGCTGATGTGGAAGGTGTTTTCTTTAACCTGCTCGAAACGGACGGCAACGACGAGATGCATGCCATCGCCGAAACGATTATGCCCCAACTGAGCGAACTGAGCGACGGCATCTTTATGAATGCGGCCCTCTTTGAGCGCGTCAAGGCGGTCTATAACGAGCGCGAAGCGTTGGAACTCAATCCCGAACAACTGCGTCTTCTTACGGAGACCTATAAGGCTTTTGCCAATAACGGTGCTAACCTGAGCAAAGAAGCTAAAGCTCGCCTTATGGAGATCAATAAGGAATTAGGCGTTCTGACCCTTAAATTTGGCAATAACCTCGTAGCCGAGACGGCGCACGATCAGTTCTTTATCACCGACGAGAACGAACTGCGTGGACTGAGCGATGATATCAAGGCCGCTACCAAAGCGGAAGCCAAAGCTGCCGGTCGCGAGGACGCGTGGCTGTTCACCACCGCCCGTACCTCCTTCACGCCCGTGCTCCAGTACTGCGAGAACCGCGAACTGCGCAAGCAACTGCTCCTCGCGTATGCTTCTCGCTGTAACCGTGGCAATGAGTACGATAATAAGGCGATTATTAAACGCCAACTCGAACTGAGAATTGAGAAAGCTCACCTCTTTGGCTATGAAACGCCCGCCGACCAGATTCTTGAGGACTGCATGGCCAAGACCGCACAAACGGCTTACGACTTCCTGCTCTCCGTTTGGGAACCCTCCCTCAAAGCTGCTACACGCGAGGCCAAGGAACTGCAAGAGATGATGAAGGAAGACAAACTTGAAGCGTACGACTGGTGGTTCTATGCCGAGAAACTGCGCCAAGCCAAGTATGCCCTCAATGAGGACGAGATTCGTCCGTACTTTGAACTGAGTAACGTTCGTCGCGGTGTCTTCACGTTGGCGCATAACCTCTATGGCCTCAACTTCGAGAAACTGGAGGACATGCCCATCTATCACCCCGAAGTGGAGGTGTTCAAAGTGACCGATGCCGATAACAACCTCGTGGGTATCCTTTATACTGACTATTTCCCGCGTGCAACCAAGATGTTCGGTGCGTGGATGAATGAGATACAAGGACAGTATGTGGACGATAACGGTGTGGATCATCGTCCTACCATCATTAACGTAGGTAACTTCACCAAACCGACTGCTGATAAACCGTCGCTGCTCTCCATGGACGATGTGGAAACGCTCTTCCATGAGTTTGGTCACGCCCTCCACGGACTCATGTCCAAGGCTACCTACCATTCGCTCAGCGGAACGAACACACCCCGCGATTTTGTTGAACTGCCTTCGCAGTTTATGGAGAACTACTGCTATCGTCCTGAGATTCTCAAGACCTATGCTTTCCATTACCAAACGGGGGAACTCATTCCCGACTCGCTCGTGGAGAAACTGCAACGGGCAGCGCAGTTCAATCAGGGTTTTGTAGAGACCGAACTGCTCTCCTCCTCTATCATGGATATGGATTTTCACATGCTGCCCTCTGCCGAAGGATTGGATGTAGATGCTTTTGAGGCAGCTTCGATGGAAAAGATGGGAATGATTCCGCAGATCATCACGCGTTATCGTCCCACGAACTTCAACCATATCTTCGGTACCTCCGGTTACGAGGCAGGTTATTATTCGTATACGTGGTCGGCGGTTCTGGATTCCGATGCTTTTGCAGCGTTTGCCGAGACAGGCGATATCCTCAATCCCGAGGTGGCGGCTCGCTTCAAGCGTTTGCTCGAGCAAGGCGGCACGATTGATGCCGCCGAGAACTACCTCCAATTCCGAGGCAAAGAGGCCGATCCCCAATACTTCCTCCGCAAGAAAGGATTTATCAAATGAAACACCTATTTATATTAATCGCGCTATGCGCTTGCGTGTGTGCATACGCGCAGGATAAACCCAAGGGACCCGACCTGCAAACGGTCGATGACGGTTTCTTTGACCCCACCAAGGAGGAAAAAGTAAAAGAGGACTATCATTTCGGGGTCGAGTATCGGCTTGAATTAGGGTACGTTCAAAACCAACAACGCACCAAGAACAAGACCTATCCCGACATGTACTTGCACGGAGGTCGTGTTGGTGCTACTTTCACCTTCCTATTGCCCATGCATTTTAGTGTACAGACGGGTTTGCTTTATTCGTTAGCGGGCAATAAGAACACCCAGCACTATGCTCCTGACAGTTTGTTGTCGGGCAAACAGACTATATCCAACACCATCATGGAGCATAATCTGGTCGTTCCTATTCGGGCGTTCTATGTCATTCCGTTATGGAAACAACTCAACCTCTTCTTCTATGGCGGTCCGCAGTTGCAGATTGGTCTTGCCATGCCGGATAAGGTGAGTGTTAATGTGGGGGATGTGGCTAAATTAGAGGAGTTAGGAGTGCCCACTTCAAGTTATGATAAGTACGCTTCCGAGTTATGGCGCGCCAATATCCAAATGGGTTTAGGTGGCGGTTTGGAGTGGGATTGTTATCGTCTCCAAGCGGGTTATGATTTTGGACTGAATAACATGGTTCGCTCGAAAGTCGTCTCTAATCAGCATATGTGGGAATGGGGCTGGTACGTCAGCTTCAGTTATCGTTTATGATCCCCGTCATTTATTGCATAACGAACGAAGTGAGTGCCAATTTCGTGGCCAACGCCCTACTGGCTGTAAGTGCTTCGCCCATCATGTCCTCTGCCCTTGAGGAGGTGGAGGACCTATGCGCCGTGGCGGATGCGTTGGTGATTAATATCGGCACGCCTTCTCCATCGCAGTTCGCCACCATGCTCGCTGCGGGCAAACGTATGCACGCGTTAGGCAAACCCATGGTACTTGACCCGGTAGGGGTGAATACCACGCATTATCGCTTGCAGATGGCGCAGCAACTCATTAACGAGTGTCATCCTACGGTCATTCGGGGCAATGCTTCCGAGATTCTCGCCCTCGCGCAAAACGACATCCTCGGTACTGGTTTAGATAACTCTCAACTATCAGACTTGGAAACTTCTTTAAACTCTACTGCTGACGCTTTGGCTCGCCAAACGTCGGCGGTTATAGTGGTTTCCGGTCCTGTGGATTACATCACGGACGGCACCAAGACGGCTTCCGTGGCACTCGGTTCGCCCGCTATGACGCTCACCACCGGCACGGGCTGTGTTGCCTCAGCCATCATCGCGGCCTCTCTCCTCTCTCCACTCTCCACTCTCCACGCTGCCATCAAGGCTATGACTATGGTCGGAAAAGCAGGAATGGACATGCCCCATTTTCTTGAGCGGCTACAACAGATGAACGGTTGTCCACCGCCGTTCACCCTCAAGGGGCAATGATTGGTCTGTTCGTGGGCTATTTATCACCTACTAATTCACAATCCTAAGTGAATCCTAAATCTCAGGGCCCAACGAGGAGTCGTTGGGTCCTCTTTGTTTGTCAGCCTCCAAACCGAATGTAAATCCATCACCCGCAGGATGTTGCCGATACCACAGCCCAACTCGATATAGGGGGTAGAGGAGTAGGGGAGTAGGGGGGTAGGGACTGAGAGGCAGAAAGGCTGAGAGGCAGAAAGGCTGAGAGGCTGAGAGGGGGCAAGATTGGCGGCGAGTTTGAAGGTCACGAGTTCGCGGAGGCGGAGGTAACGAATACCCGGAATGAGATTAAAGAGTACGCCTTGTCCGTTCCAATTGAGGTGCAACGCACAGAAGTGTTTGGCATTGTACTGTAGGTTATTCATGAGCGTGAAGCGGTAGGGGTCGTAGGCATAGCCCTGATTGCCCTCAAAGTGGTGCAACAAAGCAAAAGGTACCTGTCCCAAAGTCGTTCCTATCTGGGCTACATAGTCCAACTCGCCACCCATACCTAAGTTCACCGTCTGCCTAACCATGAGCGTCAGTTTGCCGTAAACATGGGAGTAGGGGAGTAGGGGTGTAGAGGAGTAGGGAGACCAAGAACCTAATTCGGCACCAAAATAAACCACCGGATATTTGCCGTACACGTGTACGCGTCTAAAATAGGAGTCCACTTTGCGCTCCCCAAAGCCCACGCGGACGATGCCGCCGAAGGAGGTGTAGGTGTAGGAAGAAGGATTGAGGATTGAGGATTGAGGATTGCTGTCGCCTGTCGCCTGTATCCTGTTGCCTGTATCCTGTCTCCCCAATCTCAAATAAAGAGAGGTTTCCACGTGGTCGGACCAATCGTTCTCGGTGGCGATTTGGAATTGTTGCCTGCGAACGAGGGAGTTGACGCAATTGGGGTTGCTGCGTAAGGCCTCAAAGGCATAGGCGGTGAAGTCCATCGTGCCATAACCCACTCCGTTCTCACGCATGAGGGCCGTGAAGTCGTCCACTTCTTCCCACACGTTATGATCGCGGTATTCGATGGATAGGATATTGCGACGAAGGGAGGGTAGGTTAAAACTAATCTTGCCCAGTCCGCTGAATTGGCGGTTCTTGAATCCGTACCCTATAGCGGCTTCCATGCTCACGTTCTTCCAGAGTCGTTCGTTGGTGCGTAAGGGGATTCCTACGTGTACCCCTTCCGTTTGATTGACTTGCAGTATCTCTTGCACGTGACCAAAATCGAGGGCAGTCCCTGTAGGGATATAGCCGGTAGCGATGATGCGTCCAAGCCAAGAGGCGAAGCGGAGGGTAGGGGGTAAGGGGGGAGGGGCTTTATCGGAGTGCGCGGACGCACCTTTAAACTTTAAACTTTCATCTTTAAACTTAGAGATATGTTCTACGAGCACGCTCGGCCATATATGGCTACTATCCTGCTTGATGGCGAAATCGTGGACGGTGGATACATATTCCTCGGTCAGTTGTTGGTTAACATAGGTCTGCTTGATGCGCCCGCCGGTAAGGTAATTGATGGAGGCGTTACGAGGAATGGAGGCTTCCAATCGGGTTATCGACCACGTGGCGGTATCCAACCACATAGAACCGTTGAGGGTAGGGTAGAAGGGGTTTTTCGTCTTAAAGTCCAGCCTTACCTCACTCTCGCTTTCTACTAAATAATAGTTATAGTACGCTTTTCCGGCGGAGGCGAGGGGAGAGAGGAAAGCTTTATTGCCCAAACTGATATTGTTTTGGAAAAAGTCCAGATTTCTATCCTCAGGTATGAGTGCCTCATAATCCGTTGCTGTGAGTATATAGGATTGACTTTCACTTTCACTCTCACTTTCCACTCTTTCATATAGTGTCACCATCGAGTCCTTCATCATTCCCTCAAACTGCTTCCATAGATGCCGTTCCAGTTGTTTGGCGGTAAAATTGCTCAGGCTCAGTTTGGTGGTAACGGAGTATCCTCTCTGCCTCTCCGCCTCTCCGCCTCTCAGCCCCTCCTTCTGATGATGCTTGCGCAAGGAGTCGAGTACGGCGAAGGCGGGATTAACACCGGGCGTGACGGTGACTTCTTGGAGAACGGCTGTTTGTTCGCGGAGGGCAGCTTCGATGGCACCGGTGCGGTTGGGTTCTATGGCGAAGCGTTCGGCTTTATAGCCGATGGCAGAAATAACGAGAGTACGTTTGCGATCAAACTCAGAGCGCAGATAGAAGGCACCGTCGTTATCGGTGGTCGTTCCCTCTTTGGTGCCGGCATAGTAAACGGAAGCATTGGGAATAGGCTCCGCTGTTTGGCTGTCTGTTACCGTCCCCACGAGGATGGTTTGGAGGATTATAAGTAATAAATTTAGCCTCATTTGTAAAAAATCGCTGCAAAATTACAAAAAAATTTGCACTTATCAAAAAAAAGCAGTAATTTTGCACGCTTTTTTTAAAACAAGGCTCCCGCAAAGCCTGCTTTGTGGGAAGAAAAAAAACAGCAGGGCTCCCGCAAAGCCTGCTTTGTGGGAAGAGGAGGAATCGCGGCCACCACCTATCATCGCGGAACGATGATATCGTGGCAAGCGAATTCCGACGAGGGGTATTAGCTCATCTGGTAGAGCGTGACGTTCGCAATGTCAAGGTAAGGGGTTCGAGTCCCCTATGCTCCACTCTTAATTATTTTATATGACCCATACACGTTGTCTTATTATTGGTTCCGGTCCTGCCGGATATACTGCTGCTATTTATGCAGCTCGTGCTAATCTGCAACCCATCTTGATTGAGGGTTCGCAGACGGGCGGTCAACTCATGATTACTACCGAAGTGGAGAACTTTCCGGGCTACCCCAACGGCGTTGAGCCCTTCCAAATGATGGATGACATGCGTCGCCAAGCCGCACGGTTTGGTACTACGTTCGTCAGCGGAAGCGTGACCCAAGCGAGGTTAGGAGTGCCGCTACACTATATTACTGTTGAAGGGAAGGACGAGTATGAGGCCGAAACGGTGATTATTGCTACCGGAGCGAGTGCTAAGTTCTTAGGCATCCAGTCCGAACAAGATTATAAAGGAAAGGGAGTGAGCGCGTGCGCTACGTGCGACGGGTTCTTCTATCGTAAGAAAACGGTAGCCGTTGTGGGCGGCGGAGACACGGCTTGTGAGGAGGCGAATTACCTGAGTAACCTTTGCGAAAAGGTGTATCTGATTGTGCGTAAACCCTTCCTACGCGCCTCTAAGATTATGCAAGACCGTGTGCTGAATAATCCTAAGATTGAGGTTCTGTTTGAGTATAACACCTTGCGCCTGACGGGCGAGGGAAAGGTAGAAGGAGCCGACCTTGTTTATAAAAAGGGAACGCTTGAGGAGCAGTTACGGCATATTGATATTAATGGTTTCTTCCTCGCGATTGGTCATAAACCGAATACAGACCTCTTCCGTCCTGCGGTAGAATGTGATGGAGAGGGGTATATCGTGGTAAAAGGCGATAGTCAAGCCACGAATGTGCCGGGCGTGTTTGCCGCAGGCGATTGTGCCGATCCGCATTATCGTCAAGCCATCGTTGCCGCCGGCAGTGGGTGCAAGGCCGCCATCGAAGCCGACAAGTACTTACAACTTTAAACTAAAAAACGAGACAGGCTTCTTTACACTTTACACTTTCCACTTTAAACTAAAAAAGGAGAGTCAAAACTCTCCTTTTTATAAAAGTGGTACCTCTTGGAGTTGAACCAAGGACACATGGATTTTCAGTCCATTGCTCTACCACCTGAGCTAAGGTACCATAGGCTTTTCGTCGAAAAAGCGTGCAAAAGTACTGCTTTTTTTTGATATACACAAATTTTTTTGCAAAAAAATACAAAAAATCCGATTTTTTCCATGAATTTGCAAGTTATTGCCCATGCACATAACGGTTTTTCCGACAAATTTGGCATTCCTCGCCAATCTCGAGAAACGAGTTCTATCGAGACCCGCATCGTCTTCGAACCCGCCTTTCGGGACGTGAATATGCTACGCGGAATAGAGGGGTATAGCCACCTATGGTTGATTTGGGAATTCTCTCAAATTGGGAGTAGGGGTGTAGAGGGTAGAGGAGTAGGGGTTATAGGTGACAAACTACAAGCCACAGTGCGGCCACCAAGGTTGGGTGGGAATACGAGGGTCGGGGTGTTCGCTACGCGGTCACCCTTCCGCCCGAACCGTTTGGGGTTGAGTTCGGTGGAACTGGTAAGGATGGAGAAAACGGAAACAGAGGGCTGTGTTTTGGTTGTTCGCGGTGCGGACGTGATGGACGGCACACCGATTTACGACATCAAACCTTATTTGAGCTATTCGGATAGCCATCCGCAAGCTAAGAACGGGTTTGGGGAAGAAACACGAGATTATAAGTTGAAAGTGGTGTGGGGAGACGGGATACAGGCGACAGGGGACAGGATACCCTACTCCCAAATAGAGGAGATATTGAGTCAGGATCCGAGACCGGCTTATCAGGATGATCCCGAGCGAACATACAAATTGGACTATGCAGGTTGGAACGTCTCTTTTCGGGTAGAAGGAGAAACGGTATATGTGTTAGCAATCTCAAAGAATAATTGATCATTATAAAGAAAACTTATTTTGCACGATTTTATCTTATACCATGTTTAATGTAGGAATTATAGGTGCAGGGTGGATTGCCCATAAGATGGCTCAGGCCCTTGCCCCTTTAAAGGACATTCAAGTCTATGCCATCGCCTCTCGCGAGGGAGAGAAAGCACGCCTTTTTGCCAAGCAGTACCATATCCCCAAGGCCTACGAAGGCTATGAAGCCTTGGTCTTAGACCCTGCCGTGCAACTCGTTTATATCGCCACCCCGCATTCGCATCACTACGATCACGCCCGTCTGGCGTTAGCGCACGGCAAACCCGTCTTGGTGGAGAAAGCTTTTACGGCTAATGCCAAGCAGGCACAAGCGCTTATCGATTTCGCCCATGAGCGGAATCTGTTTATCGCCGAAGCTATTTGGACGCGGTATATGCCCCTCTCGCATAAGGTCTGTGATCTGCTCGCTTCGGGTATCATCGGTCAACCTCGTGTATTGACCGCAACGCTGTGTTATAACATGGAGCACAAGGAGCGCATCCTTCGTCCCGACCTCTGTGGCGGAGCGTTGTTGGATTTGGGCGTTTATGTACTGAATTTTGCGCGCATGTATTTTGGAACGGACATTGTTAAAACCGTGACTAACTGTCATTTAGGGGCCACACAAATGGATATGATGGAGTCTATCTCTTTATCCTACCGTGACGGCAAGATGGCCAACCTCCAAGCCGGAGCCCTCACCCTCAATGACCGCCAGGGTATCATCAGCGGAACGGAGGGGTATATACGCGTGGATAATGTCAACTGTCCCGAGTGCGTTGAGGTCTATCGTGATTATCAATTAGTAGAGCGTTATGTCAAACTGCCGACGATGGTTAACGGTTACGAATATGAGGTGATGGAATGTAAGCGTTGTTTGGAAGCGGGACTGATAGAATCGCCGATGATGCCTCACGCCGAGACCATCGCTATCATGCAGCAAATGGACTCCCTCCGCCACGAGTGGGGCGTGACCTATCCTTATGATAACTAAAACTAACGACTAATAACTAATAACCTATGAAACACATTAAACTTTTGCTTTTACTTTCACTGTCACTGTCACTTTCCACTTTTGCGCAAAGTGAACAGCAGATTGAGTCTATCCTTTCTCGCATGACCTTGGATGAGAAGATTGCCATCATCCATGCCCAGTCTAAGTTCTCCTCTCCCGGTGTGCCGCGTCTCGGTATTCCCGGTCTATGGTGCTCCGATGGTCCTCACGGGGTGCGTGCCGAAGTGCTGTGGGACGAATGGAACCAAGCCGGTTGGACGTCCGACTCATGCGTAGCTTTTCCTGCGCTGACCTGTCTGGCCGCTACGTGGAACCCGCAGATCAGTCGCCTCTATGGAGAGAACCTTGCTGAAGAAGCCCTCTACCGAGGTAAGAACGTGATGCTTGCCCCGGGCGTGAATATCTTCCGCACACCCCTCAACGGACGTAACTTCGAATACATGGGCGAAGACCCCTACCTCGCGTCCCGAATGGTGGTGCCCTACGTACAAGGCGTACAATCCAAAGGCGTAGCCGCTTGCGTGAAGCATTTTGCCCTCAATAACCAAGAGACCTACCGCCACTTGGTCAATGTACGTGTCTCTGACCGTGCTTTATACGAGATTTATCTGCCCGCCTTCAAGGCTGCCGTTACGGAAGCCGGAGTGTGGTCGATCATGGGTTCTTACAACCGCTACAAAGGGCAGTATAATTGTCATAACGAATACCTGCTCAACCGAATCCTGAGGGACGAATGGGGTTTTGACGGTGCTGTGATCTCCGACTGGGGAGGTTGCCAAGAAACGGCGCAAGCCATCACCAACGGACTGGACCTTGAGTTCGGTACGTGGACCGATGGTTTGACGATGGGAGCGACCAATAGTTACGATGTCTATTATTTGGCTTCGCCTTATAAGAAAATGATACAAGAGGGAAAGGTAGGCACGGAAGAACTGGATAATAAAGTGCGTAATGTGCTGCGTCTTATCCTCCGCACATCCATGAACCCCAACCGCGGTTTTGGAGCCCTCCACTCCGACGAGCACTATGCCGCCGCCAGACAGATAGCTACCGAAGGTATCGTGCTATTGAAGGGAGGAAAGGAAGAAGGGCAGAAGGGAGGAAAGGCTTCTATCCTCCCTCTCAGCCTTTCAGCCTCTCAGCCTCTCAGCCTCTTAGTAGTAGGTGAGAACGCTATCCTGCCCATGACGGTGGGAGGCGGTTCGTCGTCGCTCAAGGTGCAACGCGAGGTATCGCCGCTTCAGGGTATCACGGAGCGTGCCGCTAAAGAAGGGATACGGGTCGATTATGCCCGCGGATATGTGGGCATCACGCATCTGGAACAGGATAAGATGTCGGTGAATCTATCCGAGACCCGCACGGCGGCAGAACTAACCGCCGAAGCCGTAGCGAAAGCTAAAGAGGCGGATGTGGTTATTTTTATAGGCGGTTTGAACAAAGACGGACACCAAGACTGCGAAGGCGTGGACCGCAAAGAATACGGACTGCCTTACGGTCAAAACGAACTGATTGAGTCCCTGTATAAGGCCAATGCTAATCTGGTGGTCGTCAATGTCAGCGGAACGGCGGTCGCTATGCCGTGGGCCAAACAAGTGCCCGCCATTGTGCAAGCGTGGTACCTGGGTTCGGAAGCGGGACACGCCATTGCGGATGTGCTCTTCGGTGATGTCAACCCGAGTGGCAAACTGCCGTTCTCGATAATGGCCAAACTGACCGATTACCCCGCCCACCAGTATGGTGAGATTGGGTATCCGGGAGTGGAAGAGGCAACAGGCGACGGGCAACAGGCGACAGGGAAGTATTATGAAGAGTATAAAGAGGACATTTTCGTAGGCTACCGCTATGCGGATAAGGCGAAAGTGACGCCCACCTTCCCCTTTGGGCATGGACTGAGTTATACGAGCTTTGAGTACTCCGATATAACCCTACTCCCCTACTCCCCTACTCCCCTACTCCTAAATCTAACGGTGACGAATACGGGTCAGAGAGCCGGAGCGGAAGTAGTGCAGGTGTATGTAGGCGAGAAGAAACCTACGGTAGCGCGTCCCGTCAAGGAGCTCAAGGCGTTCCAAAAAGTTTATTTAGAACCCGGTGAGAGCAAGACGGTAACGTTCGAATTAAACCCCGACGAGTGGGGTTATTGGGACGAGGCACAGCATCAGTGGGTAACCAATAAGGGGAAATACACCCTCTATATCGGTTCCTCGTCACGCGACATCCGTTGCAAGCAATCCGTGACCTTGTAGGCGGAGAGGCGACAAGCGACAGGAAGAAGGGCAGAAAGGCAGAAAGGCGGAAGGGGAAGTAAATGGTGCGCATTTCTGGCGAAGTGCGCACTGTTTTTTTATACAAAATAACGAGTTAAGTGCGAAATATTCATAATAAACATATTACAACAGCCATTCTGTAGCGGGAATAATGTTTATTGTCTCTCCGTCTATGTTAACTTGTTCTTTCATATCAAATGTTAGTAACAGCAAGTTATGACAATTAAATTTTTTAGCCGCTTTGATAATACCATTCAATTCTCGTTTGCGTGTTTTAGGAGACGAAATATCATAGCATACTTGGATTAGTTGTTCAATATGGCTACCTTGCACAACAACGAAATCACATTCAAAACTCTTATCTCGATAATAAAAAATCTCGCCACCTATACGTTTGTATCGACGGAGTAATTCAATACAAATAACATTCTCTAATTTCCAACCTAAGTTTTCTAACGAGAAACTGCCGTCATGCTCGTTTGCAAATGCAACATCCACAACGTATGCTTTTTCATTGCGGATACGTTCATGAGGCTTGAAAGAAAATTTAGGTACTCCTATTAAAAGGAAGGCTTCTTTGAGATATCGAAAATATGTAGCTGCTGTTTTAGAACTTAATCCAAATAGTTCAGAAACTTTTTGAGGGACAAACTCCTGACCATAATTGTCACACATATATACAGCCATCTTGTAGAGCGCATCCGAATTGCGAATATGAAAGCGTTGTGCAATATCTACTCGAACAATAGTGTTAAGTAATGATACAATATAAGCATGACGGTCGGACTCTTTTAGCATTTCCGGCATTCCTCCTTGTTGTAAATAGTTATGTAGAGACTCTATGAGAGCTGCTTTCTGACGCGTAGTTATAGTTTTCGTGTCCACTTGGTTAATTCGACAGTATTCGGCAAAAGAGAAGGGATATAGTGATACCGCATTGTGCCTGCCGGTCATGTGTGTCATCAATTCATTGCTTAATAACTTAGCGTTACTACCTGTCAAGAAGACATGCTTATGACTGCGAAGTAATCGGTTTATGAATAACGGCCAAGCATCGGCATTTTGTAACTCATCAAAAAAGAGATAGTTTACGTTACTACCATAGACCACATACATCGCTTCTAATAGTGTGTTAAGATCTTCCGTTCGGAGATTGGCTAATCGTTCATCATCTAAATTAACATAAGCCGCATCTACTTGATGTTCTGTTAGAAACTTGATACACAACGTGGATTTTCCACTCCGACGAACTCCAATCACTACTTGTGCCAAGTGACTGGTAAGCGAAAGATAAACCTCTTCGTAGCGTTTACAATAGGATGAATAATCCTCTTCCAGAAGCGCTTCTTTTTGCTCCGCTACCACAACGACTAATTCTTCTAATGTCATAATTACGTGTCTTTTGTTGTATTAATGTTGATATTTGAGCGCAAAGGTACGAATTTTTTTTAAAATAACCAAATATTTTATTAATTATTCCACTATTTTCCTATTTTTATTCGATTTTATTCCACTATAGGGTGTTTTTCAAGGGATTTTATTCCAATCTCCACCTCTCTTCTTCGGTGCGCATTTCTGACGAAGTGCGCACTGTTTGTTACTAAACGTGCCTTGGAACCCCAATGGCTCGCGATGGAGTTTAGGCAGTTGGGGTGGAATTATACACTAATGTACCCGAAAGAGTAAAAAGAATAAAAAAATAAAAAAAAGTGCCAAAAAATTTGGTCATGTCAAAAAAAAGTTGTACCTTTGCACTCGGATTTGAAAAGACAGTAAACGGCTAACCAGGCACACTATAGCTTTCCGTAAATCTAAAATGCTACGTATAAGTTTCTTATGCCGATTCATTAGGATTTTTAGCCGCTTCTTTTCGAGAAGTGGCTGTCTTTTTTATTGGCACAAGCAAAAAAGAAAAATCAAAAATATGATTATCAAAAGTCAAATATTACCCCAGGTTAACAACTCATTTGAGCTGCGAATGACCGAAATTTTAGGGGGGG
>JAZRWG010000069.1:0-40119 GCA_045599545.1 Paludibacteraceae bacterium
GATATATACAACTTTTAGCCTACTTTTTGACCATTAGAACACTTACATTCATCGATTTTGCTTTCAAGGTGCTTGAACCGTGCAACAAATTAGTTTATAACTATTTACAAAGATTTTAGCCTACAAAATGACCATTACGCCGAAAATTCATTATTGACCTGAAAAATGATCGATATTGTTTATCGGTTGCGTTTTTACAAGCTGTGATAATGTCGGTCCTTGGAATGTTAAATTGATTTACAAGAACTTCTCCTTCGGATCCCACGGAGTTTAATACAAGTTTGCGTTCTTGCATCATTTGTTTTAATTGCTGAATGTAAAAATAGTACCGAGGACAACTCTCAATTGCGGCTGCCATTTTACCGACAAAAGGCTGATTTGTATTATATGCGGCTAACGCACTCAAATAGTAATATCGCGCATCTAAAGTTTCCACATTTTCACGCCAACTATTTAACGCATGACACATTTCAGGATAGTCTTTTGACAGGAACAACGAAAGACATTTTAAATAATAGTAATTTGCAGAGGATGTATCACGAAGAAATAATCGGTCTACGTACATTGACATTGTTCTATAATCTTTATTTTTTAATGCAATGACAGCCTTTAATAGTTGGTCATGTTCTCCATCCCCTTGGAAATATTCAACAGATGTTTCAAATGGAGAGAGTGAATCTATTGAGCGCATAATAGTAATCAGCCGTTCTGCTGCAAAATATGCGTTTTCTTCATGCTTCTCATTTTGCTTTTGCGCTTTTTTTCGGCTATCAATAGGTAAAGATTTGATATTTTGGCGTTGTTGAAGTTCTTTCACTAATAGACAATCGCATTCTGCAACAGCTTTATCATAATCGTTGGTTTGAAGTGCGCTATAATATTCCGCATAATTAGCAATGTCTTTACCGATGACCTCTATATTATTATACACCCTTAAGAACTTGTCAATCTCTGGTTTAGACATAATATAATGTAAACGTATAGGAGATGTTAAATATAATCCTTGTAAAGAACAAACACGACTTAATGCTACATATAGTTGTCCGGGCATAAAAACACCGCTACTTAAATCAACCGTCAAATCATCAAAAGTCATTCCTTGACTCTTATGTATTGTAATAGCCCAAGCTAACTTTAGAGGGAATTGAATATAGGTGCCAGTTACTGTTCTTTCTAACTTTCGCGTATCTCTATGATATATATATCGAATATTTTCCCATTCTGTACGTTGAACCGAAACCTCTCCACCATGGTCTAACTGCACCTTAATTGAATTGTCGGTTAACTCCGTTACCGTTCCAACAGAACCATTAACCCACTTCCTTAACGTGTCGTTTTGAGTAAACATCACACGAGTGCCAATCTTTAGGGTAAGTAATAAGGGGGAAGGGAATGAGTTTTTATTGAAATCTCCAGATATTGTACCTTCATATTCAAAAGAGGGCTGGTCAATTGCGTCCAAATGCTCTTTATTGATGGCGTCTGCGATATTATTGGTGGATGTGAGAATTAAGTGCTCTTGCTGTTTAGCGGAATAATTGGCAATACCAATCTCATTAATTTTGTTCACTTCTGTTGCCTCTAAACGTCCACGCCGAATGTTGTCAAGCATTTTTTGAAACTCAATGTCATTTTGTCGATAGACCTTGGTAAATTCAATACGAGGCAACCGAATACGACTAAACACATGAGCACGATAAAAATAAGGAGAAACACACTGATATTCCGTCTTATAAAATTCTACCAAATCCGAATCATTACGCTCCAATACTGGTTCTAATTGATAAAGGTCTCCCGAGAAAATTATTTGCTTTCCTCCAAATGGAAGATTATTCTTCATTGCCTTTTGGAAGATACGGTCAATTCCATCCACGATGTCACAACGTACCATTGAGACTTCATCTACAATAATGGTATCTACGTGTGTTAATAATATCCACTTGTCTTTATTGATATTAAATTGTGTATCTTGGGTAATTGGATCTAGAGGCATTCCAAAGAATGAGTGAATGGTCATTCCCCCAACAATAATGGCAGCTACACCTGTAGGAGCAACAACAACGAAATTCTTCTTAACGTGGTTCTGGATATAATGTAGAAACGTGGTTTTTCCCGTACCCGCTCTACCCGTTAGAAAAAAACTTGCATTCGTTTTAGAAACTAGTTCAAAAGCACGCAACTGAGCGAGATTGTCCTTATCAATCTCGTACTCTAATTGGGCTTTATGTTTTTTCAATGTTTGTTCCATGTGCTCTCTTTTTCAATTCCGAGTGCAAAAGTACTGCGAAGTTGTGCAAGGGAACTGCACAAGGTTAATTAAAAATCTCTGCTATGATTTATTTGGCTTCACCACTTCCCAATGACCACCTTTATCCGGTCCGACATGATGGAGGAAACCTTCTGCTTGCAACACTTTCAGATCTCTTCGTATGGTTCGCTCATTAACATTAAAATGCTGCGCAAGGGTGGTATTGTTTTCTATGACATTTTCTAGGACATTTTCTAGGACATTTTGTGTTGCGGTTTGGCTCATTTTTTGTAGGATAAGTTGCTGTCGTTCAGTTAGTTCCTCATATTTCTTTTCTAGGACATTTTCTGGGACATTTTGACTGACATCCGCAAACATAAATGTCACAACAACAAAATGGTCGGATATCTCATATATCTCTTTCGGATACTTACGCAAGATACGACGCATACCACTACCTAATTGTTCAACCCAATCCATATCGTGGAAGATACGCATTAACTCTCGGTTGCGTGGAATGGATCTACCTCGGAAGAACTCATCTATACTGAGTTCGTTGACAAGGCTACCATACGAAGTAATTGTTATTCGGTCAGAGAAGATCTCCACAATGGGTGCTTGTTCTGTTGTATAGTCGTTATGTACAAATGCATTGATAAAGGCCTCGCGTAGTGCCGTATAATCAACAAGGCGCGTTTCTTGTCTGCGTAACTCACCCGTGATACGTGCTAATGTCCGGTTCTCCACATCAATCTTATCCCATAGTTTATCCATCGCTTTCAATAGTGAACAATAGCCAAATTCTTGGGTTTCCAATAAATCGCATTTATCAGTCCCTTCATATTTGGCAAAACGAACGGATAAACTATTTACATCCGCCATAAGGTAGGCGACCATATTAAGTTTACCATCTGAAGTATAGAGGTCAAGATTTTTCAAGAACTCGTCCGTAATTTCTGCACCATGCTCTTGATAATAAATCTTAAGCTGCTGGAAATTATGAGTTCCATATCTTGGTGAAACAATATTCCGCAATGAAACACGAGTCCGTGACGCAAACAAGTTCTGAATCATAACCTCGTCCATAGGTTTAAGACCGGAACCTACGCGCAAATAACATCCATTAGGAGACATTCCATACTGACGGATATAGTACGGTTTTTCTAATCCGGCAGAAACATGTAGATGAATAATCTGTTTTCCTTCGCGTTCTTCAAGAATCACGTCGAATATACCCAAGCAGGATGGAAGAATGTTATTCTTTATCCTATCCGTGATAGTCAATTGGATAGCATCTGCGTTCTCTATACCGACTACTTGACCATCATCTGTGATACCAATGTAGATGTCGCCACCCAATTTAGAATTGAGAAAACCTACTACTTCGCGCTCCAACTTATCGTTAAGACACTGCTTGTATTCAACATTTTGATTTTCAATATCCATAATTCAAATATATCTCTGTTGCATTTCTATGATTATCCTCCAAGGTGTGGAGGACCGCCTTAATGAGGTCTTCAATAAAGTAATACCTCATTTGATCGCTAAAGCAGCGGTCCAATGCTTGATATCGTAATGTCGCTAATCGTGTTTTGGGCATACTATAAGGTGATTCACGGCTGCAAAATTACAACTTTTTTCTCATATACGCAAATAAAAAATGCAATTTACTTGCATATATCCAAAAAAAAGCGTATCTTTGCACCCAAATTTGGGAGTAGAGGAGTAGGGGAGTAGGGTGGTAGGGCGAAATGATGGATTGAACCGCTCCGCTAAATGATGGAATGATGTATTATATTTAAGACTATGCAAAAGATTAGAAATATTGCCATTATTGCCCATGTCGACCATGGGAAAACGACCCTGGTGGATAAGATGCTCTATACCGCCAAAGTGGTCAAAGAAGCCAATGAGTTTTCCGCCCAACCCGCGGGACAGTTAGTACTCGATAATAACGAACTGGAACGCGAACGAGGTATCACCATCCTTGCCAAAAACGTAAGCATCGACTACAAGGGCTACAAGATCAACATCATCGACACTCCGGGGCACGCCGACTTCGGCGGCGAGGTGGAGCGCGTCCTCAACATGGCGGACGGCGTACTGCTGCTCGTAGATGCCTTTGAGGGTCCCATGCCCCAAACGCGCTTCGTACTCCAAAAAGCCATCGAGATGAACCTCAAACCGATCGTGGTCATCAACAAAGTAGATAAACTCAACTGCCGTCCCGACGAGGTACAAGAGGCCGTCTTCGACCTCATGGTTAACCTCAACGCCACCGAGGACCAACTCGACTTCCAAACGATCTTTGGTTCGGCTAAGAACGGCTGGATGTCCACCGACTGGCGCAAACCGACGACAGACCTAACCGCCCTCATGGACGCTATCATCGAGTATATCCCCGAACCCGAAGAGTTAGAGGGTACTCCCCAAATGCTCATTACTTCCCTCGACTATAACCCCTACGTGGGCCGAATAGCCGTAGGGCGCGTTCATCGCGGTACACTCAAAGACGGAATGAGCGTTTGCCTTGCCAAGAAAGACGGGGCACGCGTTCGCACGAAGATAAAAGAGTTACACACATTCGTTGGCATGGGACACCAAAAGACCGACGAGGTCAAATCGGGCGATATATGTGCACTCATCGGAATCGACGGTTTTGAGATCGGTGACACCATCTGCGACATCGAGAATCCCGAACCGCTCAAACCCATTGCTATCGACGAGCCGACTATGTCAATGACCTTTACCATCAACGACTCGCCTTTCTTTGGCCAAGACGGTAAGTACGTGACCTCCCGCCATATCCACGACCGCCTCATGCGTGAGCTTGAAAAGAACTTAGCCCTGCGCGTTGAGGAAAGCGGTAGCGATAACTCATGGCGCGTGTTCGGTCGCGGTGTGTTGCACCTAAGTGTGCTCATCGAGACGATGCGTCGCGAGGGATACGAGTTGCAGGTAGGTCAACCGCAAGTCATCATCAAGCAGATAGACGGTAAGAACTGCGAACCGATTGAGCAATTGACCGTCAACACGCCCGAAGAGTGCAGCGGAAAAATCATCGAGTATGTCACCGTTCGCAAAGGCGAGATGACGAAGATGGAGATGGTGAACGACCGTGTACAACTCGAGTTCACGATTCCTTCCCGCGGTATCATCGGCATGCGCACCTATGTGATGAACGTGAGTGCCGGCGAGGCAATCATGGCGCACCGGTTCCTCGATTTTGAACCCTACAAAGGCGACATAGAGAAACGCACCAATGGTTCGCTCATCGCCATGGAGACGGGTACGGCTTCGGCCTATGCGCTGGATAAGTTGCAGGACCGCGGACGGTTCTTTATTGACCCCCAAGAGGAGGTCTATGCCGGTCAGGTAGTGGGCGAGAACTCGAAGGAAGGAGATATTGTGATCAACGTCATCAAGGCTAAGAACCTGACGAACATGCGTTCCAAATCGGCGGACGACAAGGCGGTGCTCGCACCGGCGGTTAAGTTCTCGCTAGAGGAGGCATTGGAGTATATCAAGGAAGACGAATATGTGGAGGTAACGCCCGCGCATATGCGTATACGTAAAATTATATTGGATGAGCTCGAGCGCAAACGGGCCAATCGGTAGTTTAGAGTTTATGAGTTTTAAACAATTTGTTCAAACGAAGTTTGGGTTCGTGGTGGCGAACTTATTAGGAGCCGTGGTAGTGGTTATCATCGGTTTAGGCATCCTCTTTGCGTGCCTTAAACACTATACCCAACACGGCATAGAAGTGGAAGTACCGGCCATCACGGGAATGCAAATCATAGAGGCAGAGGAAGCCTTAGAGGCGCAGAACCTAAAACTGGTGATTGTGGACTCCACCTTCTCGAACAATGTGCCGTTAGGTACGGTGGTGGAGCAAACGCCCCCGGCGGGTAGTCATGCCAAGAAAGACCGCTCGGTGTATGTGATGATTAACTCCTCCTTCCGCCGCAAGGTTGAACTGCCGGACTTGCACGACATCAGTTATCGGCAAGCCCAATCGACCCTGCGCGCTTTAGGACTGCAAGTAGGGACAACGCTATACGAACCCTCGGAGTATAAGGATATCGTATTAGAGGTTAGATACGACGGTCAGTCGCTTGAACCCGGTGATAAATTAGAGGAGGGGAGTAAGGTGACCATGGTCGTGGGCCGAGGCAAAGGAACCGCCTATGTGGCCGTTCCCTCGCTGCAAGGCAAGACGTTGGCTCAAGCCCGGTCGCTGCTTATTGACCGCTACCATTTGACGGTGGGACTCATTCAGTATGATGAGGCGACAGGCAACAGGATACAGGCGACAGGCGGAGAGGCGGAAGGGCTGATAGGAGGAGAGGAATTGATTGTGTATCAACAGAATCCGACACCGGGGACACAGGTGCTGGAGGGAACAGGGATTGATATCAAGTTGAGTTCGGATGTAGAGAAAGCACTCACCACGAGCGAAGACGAACCGCAAGACGACGATTTCTTTTAATGGACGAAGTAGACGAAGAGTTGTGGGAACGATGGAAGTGTGAGGTCGATAAAGGCCAAACACCCGTTCGCATTGATAAGTACCTGGCTGAACATATGGCAGGTACTTCTCGTAATCGTATCCAAAACGCTGCGGATGCCGGTAACGTGTGGGTCAACCATAAACCCGTTGCCAGTAACTACAAGGTCAAACCCCTCGACCTCATTCAGGTGCTGCTCGACCACGAACCCCGAGACTTCACCATCCAACCCGAAGATATACCCCTTACCATCGTCTATGAGGACGAAGACATACTCGTTATCAATAAACCCGCCGGACTGGTGGTTCACCCCGGGTGCGGGAATTATGAGCATACACTGTTGAACGCGTTGGCGTTCTACTTTGGGCAGAGAGGCGGAGAGGTTGAAAGGCAGAAGGGTGGAAAGGTGATTGATATAAACGATCCCAATATAGGGTTGGTGCACCGAATAGATAAAGACACCAGCGGATTGTTGCTTATAGCCAAGACACCGGAAGCGAAGACGAACCTGGCCATGCAGTTCTTTGACCACACAACCGAACGAACCTATAACGCCCTCGTTTGGGGCACCTTCCCCGAGGACGAGGGAACGATAGAGGGCGCGTTGGGACGCGACATACGTGACAGAACCTGCTACCGCGTTTGGGACATAGAAGAGA
Organism: Paludibacteraceae bacterium; assembly: GCA_045599545.1. Taxonomy (GTDB): domain Bacteria; phylum Bacteroidota; class Bacteroidia; order Bacteroidales; family Paludibacteraceae; genus Colicola. The sequence goes on from JAZRWG010000069.1 coordinate 7,416, forward strand.
ACCCCAATGCCAAAGAGGCCATTACCCATTGGCGCGTTTTGGAACGGTTTTTGTACACAACTTTAGTGGAATGTCGATTGGAGACAGGTAGGACGCACCAGATACGTGTACATATGAAGCATATCGGGCACCCGCTATTCAGCGACGAGAAGTACGGCGGAACACAGATACTCAAAGGTCTGCCCACGCAGAAGTATAAGCAATATATTGAGAACTGCTTTAAACTCTGTCCCAGACAAGTGCTGCACGCCAAGACACTCGGTTTTACCCATCCCCGCACGGGCAAGCGCATGTTCTTTGACAGCGAATGGCCGGAGGATATGACCAATCTTATTAACAAATGGAGAAACTATGAACCCGCAACCAACTAAAAAAACCATCCTTTGGGTTGATGACGAGATAGACCTGCTGCAACCCTATATCCTTTTCCTACAGGAGAAAAACTACACGGTGCTAACCTCCAATAACGGTCAGGATGCGATTGAACTATGTGGTGAGCATCCGGAATTGGATATTGTTTTCTTAGACGAACAGATGCCGGGACTGAGCGGTTTAGAGGTGCTGCAAGAGATAAAGCAAGCGTATCCGCAACTGCCCGTGGTGATGATCACTAAATCGGAGGAGGAACGGATCATGGACGAGGCTATCGGGCAGAAAATAGCCGATTACCTCATCAAACCGGTGAACCCCAGTCAGATACTGCTGTGCCTCAAAAAGCATATCCACGAGAAGCAGATTGTGGAGGAGCACACGAACACGAGTTATCGGGAGGAGTTCTCGGATATATCGTATATGATCAACACTGCCACCACCTTAGACGAGTGGTTCGCTATCTATAAGACCCTCACCCACTGGGATTTAGAGTTACAAACCGTGGATTCGTCTATGGCTCAGATGCTTAGCATGCAGCGCAGCCAAGCCAATGTGGCGTTCGCTAAGTTCATACAAAAGAACTACGAAGGGTGGTTCCAATCAGTGGAGCGTCCCTTGCTATCGCCGGATCTATTCAAGAAGGTTCTTTTCCCGATGCTCGATAATGGGGAGAAGATTTTCTTTGTGGTGATTGATAATTTCCGCTACGACCAATGGAAGGTGATACAACCGATCTTGTCGGAGCTGTTCACGGTGAGTGACGAGAGTCTTTATTGCTCCATCCTGCCCACCGCTACGCAGTACGCAAGGAACGCAATCTTCTCGGGTCTTATGCCGCTGCAGATCAGTCAGATGTACCCTGAGTTATGGGTGGACGAGATTGAGGAGGAAGGTAAGAACCTGAACGAGAAAGACCTTATACAAACGCAGTTAGACCGCTTCCGCAAACGCTACGAATATACGTACTACAAGATTAACGAAAGTGATTTTTGCGAGAAGATAACCAAGCAAATAGGGTCGCTCACCACACCGCTGAACGTGGCGGTACTGAACTTCATTGACATGCTGTCCCACTCGCGTACGGAATCGAAGATGATGCGCGAACTGGCAAACGACGAGGCGGCGTACCGCAGCCTGACGGCGAGTTGGTTCAAGCATTCGCCCACCTATGCTTTCTTCAAGCGCATTGCTGAATTAGGGTATAAGGTGGTGCTGACTACGGATCACGGTACGGTGAGGGTACAGAACTCGGTGCTCATCTTAGGGGATAAGAACACGAACACGAACTTGAGGTACAAGGTAGGCAAGGCTCTGAACTGCCAATCGAAGAACGTGTTTGAGTTGACTAACCCCAAGGCGGTGGGGCTGCCGAGTCCGAACCTTAGTAGCAGTTATATGTTCTGCACGGAGAATGACTTTTTTGGGTACCCGAATAATTTTAATTATTACGCACAATATTATAAGGACACTTTCCAACATGGCGGTATCTCCATGGAGGAGATGCTGATTCCTTTGGTCACAATGGTGCCCAAAGGATAGTTTAGAGTGGAGAGTTTAGAGTTTAGAGAATATGAGAAACTTACCAATCGTTACGAAATATCTACTCATAGCCAATTTTGCGCTATGGTTTGTGGATATATTATTCCAGCGTTACGGCATTCAATTAACGAACGCACTGGGACTGTTTTATTTTCAAAGTCATGCCTTCCATGTATGGCAACCGCTGACGTATATGTTCATGCACGCCAACATGGGGCACATCTTCTGCAATATGTTCGCGCTGTGGATGTTTGGTCCCGTGATCGAGAACGAGTGGGGCAGTAAAAAATTCGCACTCTACTACCTTATTTGCGGTCTGGGTGCCGCCCTCACGCAAGAGGTGGTGTGGGCGTTGACGGGTCACGCGGGGGTAACAATCGGTGCCTCGGGTGCCATATTCGGTATATTGTTCGCCTTTGGGTGGCTGTTTCCCGATGTACATTTATATCTCTTCTTACTTCCCATTCCGATTCGGGCACGAGTGTTTGTAACCTTGTATGCCGCCTTTGAGTTGTTTGCCGGTTTAGCACCCTCGGCGGGGGATAATGTAGCGCACTTTGCGCACTTGGGCGGCATGCTGTTTGGGTGGTTGCTCATTCTTTGTTGGAAGCATATCCATTGGCCAACTTGGAAACGTCAAAAAACCGAAAAATCATCCAAAAATGACTATTCAAACTACCATTATCATCGGAATATTACCTAAAAAGTACGATTTTTTTAAAAAAATGCAATAAAAATTTGTACGTTTGGAATTTTTTTCGTACTTTTGCACAACAAATCGAAGGTAAACGACTTCGGATTCAATTAATTAAACGTTTAATTTAAAAATTTTATTACTATGAACAAAGCTGATCTCGTTGCTGCCGTTGCAGCAAAAGTTGAATGCAAGAAGACCGCTGCTATGGCTGTTGACGCAGTTGTAGAGGCTATCGCTGCTTCTCTGAAGAAAGGTGAGAACGTACAACTCATTGGTTTCGGTACTTTCTCTGTAGTTAACAAAGCTGCTCGTAAGGGTATCAATCCTGCTACCAAGCAAGTTATTGAAATTCCTGCTCGCAAGGCCGTTAAGTTCAAAGCTGGTGCTAAATTAGCTCTCTAATTGACTTTACGTTATAAAAACGAGTTGCTCCGATGGGGCAGCTCGTTTTTTGCACGTATAAGTTCGTAGTTGATAAAAAAGTCGTTTATCTATATATAAAATATAAGGAATTATGCTGAATGTTATACTCATCGGGGCTCCCGGAAGTGGTAAGGGAACCCAATCCGAATTATTGGCTAAGAAATACAACCTATTACATTTCTCAACGGGCGATGCGCTGCGTGCCGAGATTAAGTCGGGGAGTGAGTTGGGAAAAGAGATAGAAGAAATCATCTCCAAAGGAAATCTCGTTCCCGATGCGAAAATGATTACGCTCATTGAGAACTTCTTTGATAACTTGCCTGCGACATGTAAGGGTGTGATTTTAGACGGTTTCCCCCGTACGGTGGACCAAGCCAAAGCACTGGACGAGATGTTGGCCAAGCGTAAGATTAACGCTATGCTCATTGAACTATTGGTTCAGGAGGAGGAACTGATTAACCGCATGCTCTTCCGCGGTCAGACCTCGGGTCGCGCGGACGATACGCCCGAAGTGATTGAGCAACGCTTAAAAGTGTATCACGAGCAAACGGCTCCCGTAAGCACTTATTATCTTAAACATGGCCAATACTCTGCCGTTAACGGCATGGGCGAGATAGAGGACACCTTCCGTCAGATTGATCGCATTGTAGCTTATGGCTGCTAATTTCATTGATTACGTTAAGATTTATTGCCGCTCGGGTAAGGGCGGTGCGGGCTGCATGCACCTGCACCGCGCTAAGTATTTGCCCAAAGGCGGTCCCGACGGTGGAGACGGCGGTCGGGGAGGACATGTCATTTTACAAGGCAATCGTAACTTATGGACACTGCTGCACCTCAAGTACCAAAAGCACATCATGGCCACGGACGGAGGGAAAGGCGGCGAATCGCGCTCGTTCGGTAAGGACGGAGAAGACAGGACGATAGAGGTGCCGTTAGGTACGGTGGTATATGATGGGGATACGGGCGAATTTCTTTGCGAGGTGAAGGAGCATGGTCAAAAGATTGTGCTACTCAAGGGTGGACGCGGCGGCTTAGGTAACTGGCATTTCCGTACAGCGACCAATCAGGCACCGAGGTATGCGCAACCGGGTGAACCGGCAATAGAGCGCAATGTCATTTTACAACTCAAAGTGCTGGCAGACGTAGGACTAGTGGGTTTCCCGAATGCGGGTAAATCGACCCTGCTGTCGGTAGTGAGTGCAGCCAAACCTCAGATAGCCGATTATCCGTTCACCACCTTAACGCCCCAATTGGGAATCGTTTCCTATCGGGAGGGTCAGTCCTTCTGCATGGCGGACATCCCTGGTATTATCGAGGGGGCTGCGGAAGGCAAAGGACTGGGACTGCGTTTCCTTCGTCATATAGAGCGCAATGCGGTGTTACTGTTTATGGTGCCCGCTACGAGCGAGAACATAGAGAAGGAGTACAAGGTACTGCTCAAGGAGTTAGATAAATACAACCCGCAACTCCTCACCAAGGCGCGTATCTTAGCCATCTCTAAATGCGACGCACTCACCGAGGCGGAGTTCAAGAAACTGCAAACCAAGATAGGGCGATTGACCACGAAATTAGGGGTCTCGGTGCTGCCTATTTCTTCGGTAGCGGGAATGGGTCTGAGTGAACTCAAGGATGCCCTTTGGGCAGAACTTAATAAGGATGTGAATCAAGTCATTGAGATCTCGCACGCCCCGATAGATGTGACGGTGATAGAGCATGAGGAGCAAAAAGAGGAGCAAACGCCTCAAACGATTTATTTGAACGAAGTGGACGAAGAGTGGGATATGAATAAATATAAAGGAATTGGTTGGGATAACTAAATATAATACATTTATTGAATGGCGCGAACAGCACGTGTCGGAGCGTCATTTGGTGCTGATATTGTCCTTTTTTGTGGGCCTTTTCTCTGCGATGGCAGCATTGGCCTTAAAATATTTCATTGCTTTTATTCAACTCTATATCGCCTCTCCGCTGATTGCACAGCACCGGTTTTGGTATTTCATCTGTCCAATGATCGGTATTGCTTTGGCGGCGGTATTTGTTCACTATGTAGTCAAAGACGATATTTCCCATGGTATAACGAAGATTCTCTTTGCTATCTCGCAGCGCAAGTCCATCATTAAGGCTCATAATATGTGGTCCTCGGTGGTGGGGTCGGGTATCACAATCGGTTTGGGTGGTTCGGTAGGTGCCGAGGCACCGATTGTGCTCACGGGTGCAGCAATAGGCAGTAACCTGGCTAAACTATTCCGTTTGGATCAAAAGACGATGATGCTCATGATTGGCTGCGGCGCAGCGGGTGCGATAGGCGGTATCTTCACGGCCCCGATTGCGGGTCTGGTGTTCACCTTAGAGGTGCTGATGATGGACCTAACGATGACCTCGGTGGCTCCGCTGTTGCTATCTTCGGTGACAGCCACGGCGTTTACCTACTTGGTGACGGGCGGGGAGAGTACGATGTTTGACATTGTGGTTTTTGAACCCTTTGCGCTCAATCGTATCCCGTGGTACTTGATTTTAGGGGTTGTTTGTGGTTTTGCCTCGCTTTATTTCATTCGGGGCATGAATGGACTGGAGCAATGGTTTAAGCGACATATACAGAATTTTTGGTTGAAGATTGTGGTGGGCGGATTGAGTTTAGGTTTGCTCCTGTTCTTCTTCCCGCCGTTGTACGGTGAGGGATATGATGTGATAGTGAACCTGATTAACGGAGATTCGCTTTCGGCGTTTAAGGATAGCCCGTTGGCGGCATTGGGTTCGGGAACGTGGATGATCATTATCTACTTCGTGTTAGTAATCCTTTTTAAGATAGTAGCCTCGGTGGCGACCAACGGTGGTGGCGGTGTAGGCGGTATCTTTGCCCCCTCGCTGTTTATGGGAGCATTGGTCGGTTTTGTAGTGGCTCGCGTGATGAACGTATTAGGTATCTTGGTGCCGGAGTCTAATTTTGCATTGGTAGGAATGGCGGGTCTGATGTCGGGCGTGATGCACGCGCCCCTGACGGGTATCTTCCTCATTGCCGAGTTGACGGGAGGGTATCACCTGTTTATGCCGCTTATCATTGTGTCGATTGTGTCCTACTTAACCATTAAACTATTTGAACCTCACTCCCTGTATGCAATGCGGTTGGCACAGAAGGGCGAACTGTTAACGCACAATAAAGACCGTTCGGTGCTGACGTTGCTGAAGATGGATAATGTGTTGGAGACGGACTTGATTACAGTGCATCCGCAGATGACGTTAGGGGAACTGGTGAAGGTGATAGCCAAGAGTAATCGTAATATCTTCCCGGTAGTGGACGGAAAAGGTAAATATAGGGGTGTGCTGCTATTGGATGAGGTGAGGAACATTATGTTCCAACCTCGGTTATACAACCGCTTTACGGTGGAGCAACTCATGACCTCGGCACCGGCAATCTTGACATACGATATGCCGATGGACAAGGTCATGGAGACCTTTGAAGATACGGGGGCATGGAATCTACCGGTGGTAGATGACAAAAAGAAATACCTCGGATTTGTTTCTAAATCCAAGATATTCAACTCGTACAGGCATGTACTCGTTCACTTCTCGGAAGAGTAGTCTAAGCCGTTGATTTGTGCCTCGCAGTAATCCAAGAGTTTTTTAGCTTCCTCTGCCTTGGCCTTATATTCGGTCACGGACAGGGCTTGTGCTTGCTCCAATTCTTGCACAATCGCCTCTACTTTCTTTATTGCTTCGTCGTAATTCATTTTCCTTTTCCGTCAATCAACACTCCTAAGGTGTAGAAAATAATTTTTATATCCAATCGAATAGACATGTTTTCCATGTATACTATATCAAAGTGTAGGCGATCGACCATCTTTTGAATGGTGTCGGTGTAACCTACCTTGATGGGTCCCCAACTGGTTAGTCCCGGTCTAATCTTATAGAGTAGACAATAGTAGGGGGCTTTTTGCTGTATTTTCTCTATAAAATAGGTGCGTTCGGGGCGGGGTCCGACGAGAGCCATATCGCCGCGCAACACATTCCAGAACTGCGGTAGTTCGTCCAAGCGATAGCGACGAAGGAAGTGTCCAACGGACGTGATACGCGGATCATCATCTTCAGATAATTGGGGTGTTCCTTGTTCGGCGTTATTCACCATTGTACGGAACTTTAAGATAGAAAACGACCTTCCGTGTAATCCAATCCGTTCTTGGCGGTAAAGGATCGGACCCTTAGAGGAGCAGTAAACCGCAATAGCCAAGAGTAGATAGGTGGGTGAGAAGAGAATAAGACATAGCGCGGAAACAACGATGTCGAATCCCCGTTTGATACATATTTGCGAGTCAGTCATCTTCTGCGCTGTGATGCACACATAGGGTGAACCTTGTATGGTTAAGATACGCGCCGAACCCGTTAGCATATCGTAAAGGGTGGGTACAACAAGTATCTCCGCTCCCGTAGGATAAACGGCTTGTATGAGTTCGTAGAGCAGATTAGACGAGTTGCGGTCGGGCAAATCAATAATCACATTATCCACTTTTTGCTGTTCATTGGCTTTGAAGAAAGCGTCTAAATCCTCTTCTCCATGAAGCGTAAAGAAGCGTTCCGGCTTCGCGAAATGACGGCGACAAAGAAGGATGATAAGGCGCGGTAAGAAACATAGCCCGAACTGCAATCCCAATAGTACCGATAATGATACGAGGTAATATTGATAATGAGAAGGTTCAATAAGGTCGTTGATAATCGTGACAAAGAAGGTGCCCAGGGAAAGAATGAGGGCGCAAACGAAGGTGGTTCCGATGGTGTGGGTTATTTTTCGTTTGTTCGGACGCAGGTAATATCCTGATACATAAAAAACAATCAAGCACCCAAGGGGATAGAGAATGAGCGGCTCCACGAAATTAAAGGCGGGAACAAGCACCGTTTCGGTACTGAAAATACGACCTTCATACACCAGCCAACGGAAAATAAGAAAACATATCCACACCGCTTCAGCAGACAATAAGTCTGCCAAAACATCTACAATCTGTTGTCTTCTACGTTGATTCATCATACCTGTCGCCTCTCAGCCTCTCAGCCTCTCAGCCTCTAATAATATTAAACGTATTATCCTCGTTCACCTTAATGATGGAACTGGGTTTATGTTCCTCGGTATCGTTTCTTCGATAGAGGCAGACGTAATCCACGGCGTTGATAATCTCGTTGCTTATTTGCTTAAAGTTCTTGGCGGTAGCCTCTCCGCTTATGTTCGCGGAGGTGGACACGATCGGTTTATGCAGTTGTTCGCAAAGCGATTTGGAGAATATCTCCTCCGTAATCCGAATACCCACGCTGCCGTCCTCTGCCAATAAGTTCGGGGCGAGGTTGTGGGCATGGGGATAGATGATGGTCATGGGGCGTTGTCCCTCGCTGACCTCGAGCAGTTGTTGGGCGGCAGCGGGCACATCGACGTAACCTTGCAGTTTACCTGCGCCGTCCAGTAGCACGAGCATCGATTTAGCGTCGCTGCGTCGCTTAATGTCGTATATACGGCGCACAGCGGCTTCGTTGGTAGCATCGCAACCAATACCCCAAACGGTGTCGGTGGGGTAGAGTATCACTCCGCCCTCGCGCATAACGCGCACCGCCTCGCGCAAATCTTCTTTATCAAAAGGTGTCATATATTTTTCCTATTCACTTCGCTATTACACTCTCTCATTTCTCCCCCGCTCGTCGGGGCATCTTGTTGCCCCTTGCCGCGGGGCGCTCCCTCTCGCCTATAGGTACGGTCTTTTCTTTCGTCCGCGCCGACTGCACTTCCTCGAAAACCGACGCCCCCTGCGTCGCCCCTACCCCCACCGTCCCCTCGGTGGGGACACTACTGTTTTTACGGAAGTCAGTCTGTGCTCCTCAAGCGCCCTATGGTCGCTGACCGTACTTTATTCCCCACACCCGTATCTGTGGAATGTGTGAAAAATTAAAGTTTCCATTACAAATTCGAGTGCAAAGGTACTACAAAAATTTGGTATGAGCAAATTTATTGGGCGCAAAATTTGATTTTTAATCAAATAATAGTACTTTTGAGATATATTTTGGGAGCTTGCTCACGAAAATATAGAACAAAAGGAGTATTAAGCGGCAATTGCCGTTGTGCCCAAAACTTGCTCATATAAATAAAGACGCGAACGTATTTTCGGGGGAATGCGAGGGGAGGGTCTTGAGTGGCTTAGCAGGCGGCGTCCGAAATTACAAAAAATATATGATATACGCAAATTTTATAGATAAAAAAAAGAAGGGCTGTCATCCCGACAGCCACAATCTTTACTTAACCTTAAATCTAATACCATGAAAAACACGGTGCAAAGGTATAGCTTTTTTTTCATATGACCAAATTTTTTATGTTAAAAAACATATTTTTCTATTTTTTGTCAAGCGCAAATGACAAAAATGCGGGTTTTGGGTAAAAATCTTTAGATTTTTTTTGTCATTTGAAAAAAAAGTAGTAATTTTGTACCCGCTAAAGAATGACTAAAACTAAATATAAAAACATGAAAGAAATTGATTTAACTAAGTATGGCATCACCGGAGCAAAGGTGATTGCTCACAATCCCTCCTACGAGGAGTTGTTTGCCGCTGAGACTGCAAAAGATCTCACCGGCTATGATAAGGGTCAGCTCACCGAGCTTGACGCAGTCAATGTTATGACCGGCGTTTTCACCGGCCGTTCGCCCAAGGACAAATACATTGTAGATGACAAGCAAAGTCACGACAATGTATGGTGGACCTCGGAGGAGTATAAGAACGATAACCATCCGATGTCGGAGGACGTTTGGGCTAAGGTTAAAGCCATTGCTCAAAAAGAACTTTCCGGTAAAGAACTCTATGTTTGCGACGCTTTCTGCGGAGCCAACAAGGAGACCCGTTTGGCTGTTCGCTTCATCGTTGAGGTTGCTTGGCAAGCTCACTTTGTGAAGAATATGTTCATTCAACCCTCGGAAGAGGAGCTTAAGAACTTTGAGCCGAACTTCGTTATCTACAACGCTTCGAAGGCGAAAGTGGAGAACTACAAGGAACTTGGTTTGAACTCCGACACGTGCGTGGCATTCAACACCACGTCTCGTGAGCAAGTGATTATCAACACCTGGTATGGTGGTGAGATGAAGAAAGGTATGTTCTCGATGATGAACTACTATTTGCCCCTACAAGGTATCGCTTCCATGCACTGCTCGGCTAATACCGACATGGAGGGTAAGAACACGGCTATCTTCTTTGGTTTGAGCGGAACGGGTAAGACTACCCTTTCGACCGATCCCAAGCGTTTGCTTATTGGTGACGACGAGCACGGATGGGATGACAATGGCGTATTTAACTTCGAAGGCGGTTGCTATGCTAAGGTGATCAATTTGGACAAAGAGTCCGAGCCGGACATCTATAACGCTATTCGTCGTAATGCCTTGCTGGAGAATGTTACCGTTGCCAAAGATGGTAAGATTGATTTCGCTGACAAGTCCGTTACAGAGAACACGCGCGTTAGCTATCCGATCAATCATATTGAGAAGATCGTTCGTCCCGTTAGTGCGGGTCCCGATGCACAAAACGTTATCTTCCTCAGTGCCGATGCTTTTGGCGTACTGCCTCCCGTTAGCATCCTCACGCCGGAGCAAACGAAATACTATTTCCTGAGTGGTTTCACGGCTAAGCTTGCCGGTACCGAGCGTGGTATCACGGAGCCGACTCCCACTTTCTCGGCTTGCTTTGGTCAAGCTTTCTTGGAGTTACATCCTACCAAGTACGCTGAGGAACTGGTTAAGAAGATGAAGAAGAGCGGTGCTAGGGCTTATTTGGTTAACACCGGTTGGAACGGAACGGGCAAACGTATCTCCATTCGTGATACGCGTGGCATTATCGACGCTATCTTAGATGGTTCGATTAAGAGTGCTCCTACCAAGAAGATTCCGTTCTTTGATTTCGAAGTGCCCACGGCTCTGCCGGGTGTAGATCCTAAGATTCTGGATCCTCGTGATACCTATGCAGATGCTGCTGTTTGGGAAGAGAAAGCCAAAGACCTTGCCGGTCGCTTCATTAAAAACTTCGGTAAATACACCACCAATGCTGCCGGTAAGGCTCTCGTGGCTGCCGGTCCGCAATTGGAAGAAGTAAAGGCAGAGGGGAAACAGGCAAAAAAGGTAGGAAGACCCAAGAAGGAAGCGAGTAAGGAAGGCAGAAAGCCCGGAAGACCCAAGAAAGAAACAAGTACGGTAGGCAGAAAGCCCGGAAGACCGAGAAAAGAAACGGCCGCTCCGAAAGCCGCTCCCGTAGCTCCTAAGGCGGCTCCCGTTGCCCCGAAGGCAGAACCCAAGCAAGAGGCTAAGGGATTGAAGGGCCTCTTCCGTAAGCTGTTTAAGAAGTAATTAGGCTGATAGGCTACAGGCTGAGAGGTTACAGGCTGATAGGCTGAGAGGTTATTCAGACTATTAAGCACAAAAAAGGACTGCACGAATGCAGTCCTTTTTCTTATATTCGCCGAAGCGATTAGTACGCGATGAACTTCGTTGTATAAACGGCATTCGGAGTGGTGACATAAACCATGTAAACACCACCTGCAGGTACGCCCGGAACAAGTACCGGACTTGCTACAGAAGCAGCAGAATATACTATTTGGCCATCCACATTGACGATTACCATACTTGCATCCGAACCGAAATTACCGGATACATAGAAGGACTGACCTACTTGAACCGGATTAGGACTTACCATCAGTTCATTCACGTTCACTTGTGGCAGAGCCGAAGCGTTGCCCACCGTGATAGTGATCGTTGCCAAACCGCAGTTGAGGTTGATGGTACGTTGGTAAGTACCCTCTGTTGTTGCAATAGGCAGGAGTTCCTCTCCGTTGATAACGTACGGCAATTCATCTACAGTAATCTGATCCGTCAGGGCCAGATCTGCACCGGCAACAAGCAGGTGTAAGGTAACGATACTATCGCAACCATAAATAGACTTTTGCTCGGACGGATAATCACCGGCTTCGCTCAGACCTTGGAAGACATCATCCGTGTACTTCTCACCTTGGCAGATAGCGGCGCGAGTCGTGGTAGCATAGTTCTCATGCATGATAACAACGAGTGTAGCCACAGAGTCGCAACCGAGTGCGTTCTTAAGGGTGTCCATATAAGTACCGCCTTCGGTAATGGTGTATTTACCTAAGATAATAGTGTCACCCGGACACATATCCTCATAGGTCGTACCTGCCAGAATAGCGTTCACGGAGAGGTAGAGAGTTGTGATAGAATCGCAACCGGTAACCTTAGACGGAACGGTATCCGAAACGATGGTGCTGGTGTAGTACTTAACACCTGCAAACTCATAGAAGTCACCTTGGCAGATGGTCTTCTCGAGCGTGACATAGATACGCGGAAGAACGGTGATATTAACCTCCGATATACTATCGCAACCGGTAGCAGACTCGAGTTTCTGCTTGTAGGTAGCGGATTGAGCAACATCGTAGATAGCGAAGTTATCCTCCAAGTAGTTCTCGCCCTCGCAGAGGGTAACGGACTTGGTGGTGGTGACAGCGCAATCAACGGTCAGGCTGAGTTGGGTATAGATGTCATTTACACCGTCTTTAGTAGCTGCTTCATAGGAAGAATAAACTGTGGTCTTACCTACAACCAGTTCGTCAGCATCAATGAAGAATTTGTCGTCCTCGTAGTCGTTGTATTGGCAGATGTCTCGGCTATACTCGGCTACATTGCAACCATTGATTTGGACGTTATCCAAGTGAACATCGTTCTTGGAGCAAGGTTTTTCCAATTCGCTATGAGCGTCGGTAACGAAAGCAATAACGATGTCTTGACCTGCATAGGTGGAGAGGTCAATCATTTGCTTGGTCGGAACGCCGGAGATGGTGCTATAATCATAGTTACCTCCGTTCGAGTTCCAAACGGTAGCGTTGGCACGCGGATAGGTTATACCGCCATCGGTACTTACAACAACGATGAATTGGTCAAACTCAGACGGTTTGTTGAACGGTTGTGAACCATCCGAAGCAGACAAGGATAGATCGAAGGAAAGCATGAGTTTTTCTGCCTCCGGGGCATCCTTGAGACTGATAGTCGGAGTCATGAGCCAATAGTTGTAATAGGTAGCGGAAGACGAACTTCCGGTAGCGGTACCTGTCGTAGCCGTCATATCACCCGTGCTCGGGTCACGAACCCAGTTAGCGGTGATGCTTTCAGCTACAGGACTCGGCGTTGCGCTGTTGTCTAGAACCTCTACTATCTTCGCGTTAGCACGGTTCCAATGAGTAGGATAGGTGCGAACCTCGGTGAACTGTTCGTTGAAGCGAACATTGAAGAGGGTTGTGAAGGAATACGGAACGGTCCAATCGGAAGACTCTTCCTCACCGCAGAAGTGCATGAGACGAACGTAATAGTCCGTTCCTGCCTCGAGAGTAGCTATTTGGAAGAGACCTTCGGCATCTGCCATAATACTGTCCACGATAATAGCGGTGGAGTCCTCGAAGTTATTGGAGGTAGAGAGTTGGAGTTGCACGCTATCCTTACCAGTGAACGACCACGTTATGTCTGCTGCGTTGGCAGTTATGTTCTTAGCGTTGATATTCGTGATGGGTGTGCAGAAGTCTGCGTCGATCACTTCAATGTCGTCAATGAACATATAACCAGTCTTTTGTCCCAACGGGTAGAAGAGGACGATACGACCTTGGTCTTTGTACTTCTTGAGCGGGAGGATAACCTCTACCCAGTAGTTATTACCGGTCTCATCGTTGTAGGTATACTTGTTAGCATCCAGTTCGTACGGATAAGTAACCTTATCTTGTTGAACGAAGGTAGTCATGTCACTCATATCCTTGATTGTACCGATGAGCAGATCTTTCGGGTAGTTGGTATTTGCCTCACGAATCTTTTTCTTATTGGCAGCCAAAGCAGCTCCTTCGGGCCAGAAGTAAGCGGCACGAATCCAGAAGTGGAGGGCGGTACTGTCGTAGTTGACATTGAGTTCGGGCAGCACAGCATAACTGTCACCATAGGTATTGGAATAGTTATAGAACTGCAAAGCACCATCGGTAGTAGCATCTACACGACCATACGTATAAGTATTAGAGGTGCTAACCTTAACTTGTGGCATGTAGGTAGCCGATGTTCCACCCTTAGTGAGTTGTCCGGCTTCCCAGCACTCAGGAATCTTATATGTGGTAGAACCCGTATAAGCATAGGTAGCACTGGCAGCGGAGAAGTCCCACTTAGCGTCGGTTTGGTCGTACGGCATGCAAGGTGTTCTGAACTTGAAGACAGCCGGAGCGGAATACTCGGTACCCCCCTCTTTCATCGCTTTGATAGTAACGATATAGTTGGTGAGCATGGTCAGACCGTCTAATGTCAGAGCTGCTACATCAAGGGAGTCTTCGAAGATAACCTCGTTCTTGTCGGTATTGGTAACGACTACGTCGAATTTAGTAGCGCGAGACTTCCACGTCAAGTCTGCATGTTCGCCGGTTAAGGTCTCTTCGTTGAGTCTGATGAAGGTCGGCATATTAAGACCCGACTCCGTCTCAACTTTGACGTTATCGATCCAAGCGTAGTTGGTAGCGTCGTACTGAGACATAAAGACGATATACTTACCCTTTGCGCCATAGAGCGAAACGGTAACCGGCTCCCAGTAGTCGCCTTCCACTTTGGTAGAGCAGTTCTCATTGGTAACTTCGGTGAATTGGTAATCTACCAACTCCTCGAAGGTGGACATGTCGTACGGGTCGGTAACAGTACCTACCTTGATACTGCGTGCGTAAGTACCGGTAGCGTAGGAGTTGTAATACTTGGTAAATTGACCGGCGGTAGCGGCAGAGGTGCTATAGCTCTCATATACGGCACGACCGACGAAGGACACTTGCAATGTCTCTAAGTCGCCTTCTATCTCCGGCATAACGGCATAAGCGCCATTATAAGAAGTCGTAGAATAGAGTTTCAGAGCACTGGAATCGGAGCAAGCATACTTGGACGATACCGTATTATACGTAGAATTATACGCATTCTTGTTCAGATATGGGATATAGGAATAACTACCGTTATCGGCGTTCCCCACGAGCCAGCAACGCTCCTCCTTATAGGTAGTGGTGGTGGTGTAGGGACTTTGGACTTGCGTTTTGTAGTCGTCGAATGTCCAATTAGCTTCTGCCAATGGCACGATGCAAAGCGTGGTAGCCGTCAGGGCAGAAGACCACTCCGAGAAGTCTCCCTCGCCACAGTTAGCGCGAACGTAGAAGTCGTAATCGGTAGCGTCCAAAAGACCGGTAACGGTACCCTTCGGTTCTTCACCGGAAACGGTAGTAATCGTGGCTTTCGTCATATCCTCTTCACCGGCAAGCAGACAAGCGATGTCCCAAGCCGTTTCGTTACCTTGCGGTGTCCAAGTCAGCGTAATAGACGAAGCGGTAGCGCTGGCGAAGGCAGGTTCGATAGGACGGAAGCAGGTCGGAGTCTTGGATACATAGACATTATCCAAGTAAGCATAACCATTAGTGGAAGAAGAAGCAGCAATCGGAGAGACAAAGACGATGCGTCCGGTCTCGGCAGTATAAGCCTCCAACGACTTAGCATAGTGATACCAAACATTGTTCGGTGCACTATACTTCTCTGCTGTTAGGGTGTCTATCATCACGATGGTCGAGTCGATACCCTCTACGGAAGTGATGTCAGTAGCGATACCGATATACATTTCCATCGGATACGAGGTAGAATTATTGCGATAATCCAACTCGAGCATCAAACTTCCGGGTTTGCCCTCGAAGTTAGGCAGCACGGCATAGGAGTAGTAGGAAGTGGAGCGATACATATAAAGACCGTTCTTGCCGTCCTTCTTAGCCGACGAATAAACGTACGGATAGGTGGTAGAAGAGTTGCTGAAACGTTCCCAGCACTCCGGATAGTTAGCGGCACCGGAAGCATAGTCGTCGAAGTTCTGCTCGTACGGAACAGGATAAGCCACAGGACATTGGGTCGTGAAGTTACCCATAGGTGACCAAGCGGAGGTATCTCCTACACCACAGATAGTACGTACTTGTACGTAGTACTTGGTGAGCATGGTCAGGCCTTCAAACTTCATCTGTTGTTTGTCGGTAAGGCTATCTACAAGAATCGTCTGCTTGTCATCAGCAAGGAGTTGAACCTGATAGTTGGTACCAACTTCGTCCCAACCCATGGTAGCATCATAGGTATTGACTTCCACTTCTGCTACTTTGAGCGGTTCCCAGCAAGAAGGAATCGTATCCACTTGCATGCTGTAGATGTATATATAGTTGGCTACGCCGCCATTCTCGGAGAGGAACATGATTTGCTTACCGAAGTTACCCTCGTAGTCACCGGCATATTCGTTGAAACGAACGATGTAGGTTTGTGCCTCATCCAAGTTCTTAGCGTGGTTGGTCTTGGAGGGGGAAGTTGCAACCAACGGCAACTTAACGGTTTCAATCGCCTCGAAGGTAGAGAGGTCACTGGGGTTGGTAATGATACCAACGGTCAGTTCGCGCAGGTAAGCGGTACCCGTACCACCGGCAGCGGTGAACTTAACTTGCAGTTTGCTGATATCGTCCACATCGATAGGCGGCATAATAGCATATGCACCTTCGGAAGCGGTGGAGTTGAACAGATACAAGCAACTACCATCAGTAATAGTCGGATCAACCGTTGTGCCTTCACGCTTACCAACCGTCCAGCATGGGAACTCGGTGGTCTTGTAGTTAGTAGTGGCAAAGTCGATGAAACCATAGCCTTCGGGGGTCTTGCTCACACAGGTGGTCTTAAAGGAGATGACATTAGACCACTCACCTTTGTTGTTTTCGCTACACAGAGCACGAACATAGACGTAATAGTCCGTGTTGGTCTCGGGGCAGTAATCGATAGTGAATGGATTCTCCGAAGTGATAGAGTCCTTGACGATAGCAGCATCTTGACCGGCTATCTCGTCTGCGGTGAGTTCTTTGGTTGCCACCACGATTTCCCATTTGTCAGCATCGCCCTTTGTCCAAGAGATAGTAGCGCCGTCCTCGTCGAAGTTAGTAGCGGTAACGCCTTGCACTTTCTCACATTCAGCGAGGAAATCAACCTTGATATCATCTAAATAGCAAGCCCGTGCGAGTTCACGCGGCGTCTTAAGGAAGGCAATGTACTTGCCCTGTCCGGTGTAGTTATTGAAACGAACGATATTCTCGGAATACGCCAAAGTAGTCTTTACTAAAGCCACGGTATCAAACGTAGCGAGATTCGTCGGGTCGGACATAACGCCCACATAAACGGTATCACCCACATAAGCCGAACCGCCCGCCTTCATCCAGAAGGTCATTTGCAGTTTGTTCAACTCTTCCGCCATCAACGGCAGCGCAATGAACGAAGGCTGATCATCCATAAGCGGAGTAATCGTGTAAGAGGAAGTCTTCTTATAATATTGGAAGTAGAAACCTTTCGTACCGGTATGAGCATACGTAGAAGAACCTACATACGGATACCAAGAGGTGGATGCGGGTTCGCCGCTACTACCGCCCGGGTAATATACTTTTTG
Source organism: Paludibacteraceae bacterium (assembly GCA_045599545.1). Taxonomy (GTDB): domain Bacteria; phylum Bacteroidota; class Bacteroidia; order Bacteroidales; family Paludibacteraceae; genus Colicola. Next base: position 24,964 of record JAZRWG010000069.1, read on the forward strand.
TTGCATTATATTCCAGCAAGCGGGAACGATATGCGTAGTACTTCCGGAAGCGTAAGCCTCAAAGTCCTCTACATAAGGAATATTCTCAGCAGGCAGACACTCGGTCGTGAAGGTTGCGGGATCAGCAGAGAACTTCTTACCGTCACACAATGCCACTACATCATAATAATATAAGGTGTGGGGATTGAGGTTCTTCACCGTATAAGTCGGAACGGTAACGGTATCGTTTGCCACGATATCCTTCTTATCCTCATCTGCATAAACAGTAACAACCCACTGCTCCATTTGGTTAGCATTCCAAGTCAGCGTGGCTTGGTCATAACTAACCTCTGCCTTCAGATCGGTAGCAGGCATACAACCACCGGCTTTGAGGTATTGAATATCGTCAATCCACGTAGCGGACATATAGAAGTCCTTGTAGGATGAACCGCTACCCGAGCCCGAACCGCCCGACCAACTATCGTCGGTCAGCATCGTAGCAGCCATGATAGCGGGGAAGTGGCCTTGACCCTTATAGTCAGCGAAGGAAACGATAGCCATCTTCCAATCGTTACCGCAGGTAATCTTGGCAATAGTGTCGAAGGTAGCAATATCGAACGGGTCGGTCATAGCACCTACATAAACACCGGCAGCCTCCGGATGAGAATCGCTATAGGAAGCAAGGTAGAACTGGAGATAGAATGTGCTCAGGTCATCCACCTCGGGGAAGGCAGCATACTGACCGTGAGGCATGATCCACTCCGTTCCGTCCCCAAAGACACGACGGTCGCGTTTGAGATAAACGGCACCGCCCTTACTATGGTACTTAGAAGCATTGGTCGTTCCGCCCAATAAGGGGTAACGAACGGTATAAACGGTACTAGACGAACTCAAACCGGGTTGGGTCATGAAGTCGGTAATCATCTCGTACGGATAATTGTACGAAGAGGAGTTGTTCCAGAAGTTCTTAATCTGGTTGGAAGACCAGTTCTTATCAGCATCTGAATTATCGAAGTTGATAAGCATCTCCGATGTGCCGTCCCAATGTTTAGGAACGAGTTGTTTCTGCGGCAGAGCGAAGGCGGAAGCGTTTTCTCCGTTCACATTCTGAACATAGACTTGTACGAACATGCCATTCACGTTCTCCGGCAGAACAGCGGTGTACGGGAAGGAGGTTACGTCATAGGTAGCGAGGATATTCTCGGCACCAAATGATTCTGCGAGCGGATCAAGTTGCACTTGACCGGTCTTAGCGTCAATGACATGTTTGGTGACATAAACCTTAGAAGCCGTTTCACCATTCATGTTGGCATTGACGGTGATGGACTTGGATGTGGTGTTAAACAGCGACACATTAGTGGGTGCTTTAACGCCGTTGTTCACTGCTATTTCCAAATCGTCCATAAAGAACATGTTGTCCTGGCCTACGAAGTTAGAAGCAAAAGCGATGAACTTACCCTCACCAACATAGTTATTGAAATAAACGGTGAAGAAATCAAATACTTGTGCGTCCTTGATATAAACAGTATCTACTGCTACGAAGGTAGAGAAATCAGCGGGGTCGGTCATGACACCAACAACCAGTCCGTTAGCATTCTCTTTACTATAGTAGGTGTAGCACGTTCCCCAGAAGGAGACTTGCAGGTTTTGCAGGCTTTCCACTTGGATTTCGGGAGTAGATGCATAAACGTACTCACCGGCAGGAATAAGGGAAGATAGATTACGAGCGCCCGAGAACACCATACACGTGGAATTGGAGAACGAGTAGTTCTTACGACTCGTCTCAGCGGTGTTTTGGTTAATGAAAGGCATGAACTCCATGGAGCCGTCGTCTTTCTTAATACTCGTTCCGCAGGTCCAATAATCGGGGTGTGACACCGTACCGGAAGCATAGGGTTTATCAAAGGTCTCTGCGTAGGGCACGGCAACCATATTCTTCGTGGTGAACGTAGTAGAAGACCATTCGGACTCCTCTACACCGCATTGTGCTTGGATATACACATAATACGTGGTGTTACGTTTGAAATCTGAGTACGTGAATTCGAAATCGTTCACGTAGTCGTCATAAATAACGCCTTCCGTATCCTCCATGTCCGTGATGGCTTTGGAGCTAATCACTACGCGGAACTTCTCGGTATCCAACGAACCATTCCAACGCAAGGTAGCGGAGGTAGTGGATAAGCCGTCCACAGAGATGTTGAAAGGATCCTCGCAGGTAGGTTCGGGACGAACGATGATTTCATCGAGCACAATACCGCGACCGAGATTATCTGTTCCCTCGAAAGCAATTTGATAGGTCTTGCATGCACCGGGGAGTTGGATGATTTCTTGGGTCCAGTTGGTGATTTTGCTCTCATACGTTTGGAGCAATACCCAACGATCGGAGGCGGACTGACGGTAATAAACCTTCAGCATGTCCACATCGCCGGTGCGCTGTGCTTGCGCGTGCGAGAACATTAGAATCGGGTGAACCGTCTCCGAGATGTCGAAAACCGGTGTCACCAGTTTTGTTACAAAGTGTTGCGTTTGAGTGTTCGTGTTACGCAAAGCGGCACGATACTCACCATCTACAACACCCGCAGGGTTCTGGGCATCAGCAGCGGCTTCAGTAATCCACTGTTGTTGACCTGCCTCGTTGATCTGCGACCAAGTAGCAGGGATGCCGTTTTCAAAGCCTTCATACAGGACATAGAGTTCCTCTTTGCCTGCATACAGCGCTGTTGTCATAAGGATGAGCAACAGAGAAAGAAAAGACTTTTTCATAAGCTGTAAAAATTTTGGGTTAATAAAAATGTTAGTTGTACCTTATATATATAATCACGCGTGCGTACGCGCTACATGTTCGTGTTTGGAGTCTGCTTGTTCGTGCTTATTGGAAATATTGTCGTTGCGCCCTTTTCTGTTTCTTAACTTGTTCACAAAGCAGACATTTCTCTTTGGCAAGGGTGACATCCACAAGCCAAGTCAGTCTCAAACCCACCTCCAGGGTATAAGGTAGGTGGCTGTACTTATCCGTAAAGGGCAACGAGTTAAAACGGATGAGGCTGGCTAATTGCTGTTGGTCAGTAATGAAGGGCACCTTATCCACTTCTGAGTAGTCAACCACGGTGAGGGGCTGATAAGAACCCGTTCTAAACCCGAAATCCACGTACGCCCCCAAGCGGAGACGATGACCGCCCATGTTCTCAAAAGGAAGAAGTCCTCCTATTTCTGCATTGACAGAAACACGGAGAGGTTCTTTATATTCGGATTGCTGCGAGTAGTGGTTTTCGGGGAAGATACCATACGACACGAGATTGGTGGTGGGTGAAGAGTTAAACGCTTCTACCGCCCAAGGGTAATAACCGGATGTTGCCATATCTGTTTGAGTAGAGTAGGACGCTTTCACAGGGAAAGTCATCTTAGCTCCTACAAGGAAATAACCATAGATAGCGAAGTTATACCCCAAACTAATAGGTAGTTCGACATTAATCATCGTGGAGCGTTGGGCATAAGACTTATAGTTATAGGCATAATCATAGTATTCTCCTTCTCGGTCAGCGCGAGTGAAAACATCAGAGAACTCCGCAATACCGTCATTGAGACATTGGTACTGTGCTCCTAAACCCACATCGAAAAGGAAATGGTGATAAGCCACTTCGTAATGGAAATCTAACGCTGCGGAAACTCCCGCATTCATAAGCACTGTATTTTGCTTGAGGTTATTGGCTTCGGCACCACTCAGGCTAAGCCCCACATAATGACGCGCCCGATCCGTAACGGGGTTAAAATACTCCGCGTTAAGACCCTGAACCGCTATTATCAATAATAGGAAACTAATAAATCGTTTTTGTTGCATATGTTCCATTTGTTATAATATATATTCCCTTGGGTAAAGAAGGGATTTGGTTTCGATACGTTGATAAAATATGCTGTCCCAATGCATTGTAAACATGCACATAGTCGGTAGGAAGAATTCTTCCTAAATCTGTTTGTGCGCCATAAACGATAGGACAGGACGTTATTCTCAGTCCGTCGGAAGGACGAATAGCGATGACGGTGAAGGTATGCCCCTTGTCCTGTTCCGAGAGGGAAATATACGACTGCTCCGAACCTTTAATGAGTTGGCCGTCACGGTACCATTGGTAACCGCTGAATATCAAATCGCCGTTATATTCGCTATTCATGATAGCCATTAAGCCGTCCTTAACCTTAATCGACGAGGTGGGGATATTGATTTCATAGACAAGGTCCCTATCGGGAATGCGGCACGCGGGTGAGTAGTAAGAGATAGAACCAATAAACCGAGTCGGAGGTATCGAGTCGGGAATCTCAATGGAGACGGCTTGACCGGAATCAAAAGCATAAACGGTGTCCAATCCGTATTTGAGCATGACGGGGTCTATATGCAGTACAATACTGTCAAGGAAACCGGTGTCCACCACATAAGGTATCTCCAAGAAACGAGCCGAACGAACTTCATCGCGGCAGATAAAGACGGAATCGCCATGATTGATTTTCAGTTGCGGAACGACATAAAGCATAAGGTCAACAATACTATCGCAGCCTGCCCAATCGGGGAACGTATCTCGATAGGCACCTTGCTCTGTGAGCAGGTTCTTACCAAAGGGATACGAATAACCTTCACAAATAGTGACTGTGTCCGGGAAACCTAACTCGGGGTGAGTAACATCGGGTACCGATTCGTGCCAATGAAGAACCAAATGAACAATACTATCACAACCGGTGAGTCTGCTGATGAAAGTGAAGTTCGAATCCAAGTCATTCTTAAAGAACAGCCCGTCATAACCATAACCGAACGGCCAGTCCTTACGACAAAGTTCCTCTACGATTTGCGTCGTATCGGTAGTGAGATCGGGGAGATCGATGTCGAAGTATTTTGTTTCGTAGCAGTTGTTGCCGCTGATGAAGGCGGTTAAGCCTACGGAATATTTGCCTCCCTCGCGGGGGTAGGTATGTACAATCGTATCTTGCAAGAGTTGCAGGGTGACTCCGTCACCAAACTCCCAACCAAGGTCGGTGATGGGTTCTTCAGAACGGGTACGTGTGTTGTCGAACATGTTTTGCAGTTCGATGTAAGAGTGGTTATAGAAGGTCACCACGTTTTCGCAGCGTTCAGCGTGAATGTCGTAGGTGAGCACCGGTTTGGGAATACGCGGCATACCGCAAGCGTCCAATTCGTAGTAACACTCATCGGCCGTCTTGTTAATACAACGAACCACATAAATCGCCGTGTCCATGGGTTCAATGGTGTGTGTTTGATTCTTATCAATGACTTTCTTGGTAGGATCCGACTTCTTATACCACTCATAATTAAAGCCTTCCGGAGCGGTTAAGTTGGTGGTGGGATTGTCTTCTCCGCAGTTCAAACCGGATAACTCACCGGACTCGCACCCAAGCACGAAGTAGGCGTAACCATAGTGTCCACCGGCATTACAATCGTAGGTGGTGAGGGTGATGGTGAGTGTTTGATTCATATAATCACGTAAGTTAATGGCCACCGTAGTCCACTCCTTATAGAATATACCTGAGGACGAGGTTCCTTCCACAAAATGCCAACCGTCTTTTTCACTGAGGTCGTTTCCTGCTACAAAGTTGGCTTGTCCGCAGTCCACTTTCTTTCCTCCGGCTTTGATGGATAAGGTAAATTTAGGTTGAATCTCGGGTTGATCAGGGTGGGGGTTCTCCATGACAACCGCATATTGCAGTTTGAGAATAGCATTATGAGCGTCATCGACCTTATGAGTGTAGGTTATTTGCTCCGCTTCAGAACCGTAGTTCCAGTTACCCAAACGAACGGAAGCCAAGGCTCCATCGGGCTTGGTTTTCAGACCGCTCTTCGGGTCTCCTTCCGTCATGGTGCGCGGATCCCTTTCGTCCTTTACATAGTGAATCGTATGACGAGACATAATATCGGCATAACCATAATCCACTACCCCTCTGGCGGATCCGGGAGAAGTATAAGATCCATAGGAACAGGTTTTATTATTTAAATCCAGATAGTCGATGCAACGAATGCCTTTATGGAAGATGAACTTCTCATACTTAACCCACTCCGAGTAGTATTCCCCGCAATGCGAACGAAGATAGAACACACCTATGCCTTCGGCTACGTTTTTAACGAGGTAGCTCGTTTCGTTCTCCACGGACATCTCCTGCCATTTGCCTGTTTCGTAACTATAGGTACGAATATCATAGGAATCGGCAGTTCCCTTCCATTGTAGATTGACATCCGTATTCACAATGGTGTGGGAGATGTTTTTAGGAGCATAGCATTGACCGGCAGTGAGGATGGCTATATTATCCACCGCAGGAGCAGGACCATTAACCGAACCCTTGACGGAGTAGAAACAGAAGGCCAATTTGCAATCAACCGCTTGGGTAAGTACAAAGTTCATTGTCGCTACCGCCCAGGTAGAAGTTCCGTGCAAGCAGAAAGCTTCAATATTGTCCGTTGGTTTGGTTATATCAATGGGGATAGCCCCATTAACAAACCAAGGGGCTGTCAGAGCCGTACCTCCGGAATACGATTTTACCGTGTCGGGAACCAAGCACACATAGATACCTTCTTGACCTCCCTTACAGTTAGCAATCCAATCGAAAGTAAGGGTGTAGATGCCGGGCTCTAAATGAATGTGACGATAAGCTACGTTCATGATGGAGGTTGTGGCTGAGTAATTAGAGGTAGTTGCCGTTTCAGAGGTACCGATGAAGAGTCCGTTTTCTCCTCGAGGCGCAAAGTGACCCGCCTTGCCGATATTCCAGAAGTTAATCAAACTTGCCTTCTTTGTTTCATTGGCACACTCGTTGAGTACCCATTGGGCGCGCTCATTCGCATCCTCAAAGTCGCACTCATAAACAGCTTGAGCGGACAAGGAAGTCCAAATGAACAAAAGGGATAATATGTAGATATATCGTTTACTCATTATAGAACAATAAACTCTACACGACGGTTATTAGCACGTCCCTCTTCGGTGTCGTTAGTGTCAATCGGTTGGCTCATACCACGACCTTCCGCTTCAATACGACTTGGGTCAATGCCGCGCTGAATCATATCATCACGCACGCTATTGGCACGACCTTCGGACAATATCTGGTTAGCCTGTGCCTTACCTACGTTATCCGTGTGTCCGATGATACGGATACGAATCTTCGGGTTATCCGAGAGCAAGTCGTAAAGGTCTTGCAGACTGGGTTCGGATTCGGGTAAGATAGTGGTCTCGTTGGTAGCGAAATAGAGGTTATGCAAGACAATAGCCCGTTTCTTCTCAATCGGTTGCATTTTGAACTCATCCGTAGCATCCAACGCGCGAATGTTCTCGGTAAGCGTAAAGTGCTCGACAGCCTCAACACGTACCTTGTACTGTCCACCGAACGGCAGTTTAACCGAAACGGAAGGATTGGAAGCCGATACATTCTCGGTGAAGACGGTTTCACCCGTTGCTACATTGACAAAACGCAAGGTGGCGGCGAGATACTGATTCGTCTTAGCATCGCGAACAGAGCAGGTATAAACGAAATCAGGAATAAGTCCGATACGGAGCGTGTCATTATCATAACCATGATAGAAGGAGATATTTTCCTTAGGCAAATAACCGCTGTGCGAAGCCGAAACGGTGTAGTTGCCCTCCTTCATACGAGAAGAGTAGATACCTTTGTTCTTGGTTGCTTTCTTTTGCGGTTTTGCTTTGCTGCCTTGATAAGCAATCGTCAGATTAGTACCATTAAGCTCCGCCTTGGTTTTTTGGTCAAAGGTGTAGATGGCCATGTAACCTTCGTTCTTCATCATCGGACCTACATGGTTCATTTGGAGAAGGAAGGTGAACTTAATACCTACCAAGAAACTATTGAGTTTATTGGCTCCCCATTGGGAGTTAAGCCACGAAACGGTACTGATATCCTGATCCGTGACAGACGCCATCGTTAATTCGGGATTAGCGCAAGACATGTTGGGAATACCATAATCCACAAAAGCAGACAAACGCATGTGGATGGGATATTGGTTCTTCTCATTGGCTTTCTGCCAAGCATCGCTGAGCAGTCGGTCGATATTAATTCCTACTTCGGCAGAAGCGGTGATGTCCAATCCTAATTTATTCTTATCAGAGGCGGCATACTCGCCCGTTGCACTTAAATTATGTCCCGGAATGTCGGTCCACTCATCATCATAAGCCCATAGGTCGGTGATGGAAGTGTGGATCGTGGACTGCTGCTTGGAGGAGCAAAGGATGTTATAACCTATTTTTGCACCGGCCTTGAAATAGACAGCATTCCATTGTCCGCCCACCATAATGGGCACTACAATCTGCCCGAGGGTGCGCTTCTCCGTCATATCCAGGAACTGATAATTCTTTATCTGGTCATATTTAGGCATGTCAATATGGTAAGCATCGGAGAAGGCGAGGTTGTCCGTGTGGGTAAACAAACGGAACTCAGGTCCTACGGATACAATGAGGTGTTTCCAATTGTACTCGTAACCTAAACCCACGATAAAACCGTTGCCTCCCACCGTCTTGGCGGAGAAGTCGCCCATGTAGTACGGTGCTACAACCGCATTGGCTCCTTTGTTCAAAAGGGTGCCGTAACCATCTCCTACCCAGAATTGGATGTTGTGGAGATTATAACGAGTGCTGTTATTATATTTGCGTATCTGCTCTGCCGACCAACCCTTAGGCGGATTGATGGAAGACGGTTCCAAAGCAGCAAAACAGGTACCACTATGCAATAAGCAGTAAGCACTAAGCACTAAAACAATCTTATTCAAATTTTTCATCATTATTTTTCCTCCCAATTAAAATTTAATACCTTGAGCATTGTAGGTGTTATTGCCTACTATTATGTAGATACGGCCATTACGCAGTACTTTGATTGGGGCCCTCCCATTCAAATAAATATTGTCAAGATTCGAATACGGAGGTTTAGGTTGGAATTCACAAGATAATGTTTCCGTTCCGTCCGAAGAGATGATACGCACTTGATAAATACTCTTGAGGTTGAGTCCTCCCTCTTCGTAGTAATAGGTCTTGGTGGCACCGGGAATATCGGTTCCATCTTTGATCCACTGACAGGAAACAACATCAATAGGTTCTTGATCGGGCGTATAAATCTGTTGCGCCTCCTTATTGTACACGCTCAACACATCGTCCCAACGCTGGAAAATCATGTTGCGACAAGGATACTGCATATATAGGGTTGTGTCCACCGTGCACTGCCAATCGTTATAGAAAACCATTTCCATGGGTCCTCCGTTAAGCCCCGTAATTTCCGTTTGGCTCGCTTCGTAACGTTGCCCGTTGAGGGTGTAATACGAAAAACCGGTACCCGTGGTGTAGATAGCTCCCGAATACTGTTCAGAGGTAACGATGTCTTTCATGCTCACAATGGGTTTGAGGCTGTCCAGCATGTTGACTTCCATCCACACCGTGGAGTCGCAACCGCAACTATTCGTAAGGAAGCGGACAAAAGTACCCGATTGGTGATGTTTGTAACAGTCTCCGTCAATACACAAAGGTTCTTCCGCACAAACGGTTGTGTCCTCCAAGTAGGTCTGGCTCACCGGATTGACTTTGAGATTGAGAATCATAACACTGTCACAACCGGCTTGACTGATAAGACTATCGGTGTATAAACCGGTCAACGCGGCATACCATTTGCCAAAAACAACATAACCGCCGTCACAAATGGTGGAATCAATCGTTTGTTCGCTGTCTCCGATGGAGGGAAGGGTAACCATCAACGTGGTATCATGGAAGCAAACGCCCTCGGAAATACTGGCGCGGAGCGTTACAGGGAATGTACCGCCTTCCTGCGGGAAGACATGAACGGGGTTCTTGTCCGAGGCAATCTCTCCGCCTCCGAAATCCCATTCGTATTCGTCGCACTTCTCGTCATAATGATGCTCCTCCACGTTGTTATAAAGGGTCATGATGTGACTCTTGTTAACAAAGCGCACCTTGTTTTGACAATCAGAAGGCGCATAATCATATGTAAATTCCGCTATCGGGAAACGTGGACGTGCCGACGAATAGAGGTCGAAACCGCATTCGGGATTGTACATATAACTGAGGTGGCAACGGTAGGTGGTGGTGTCCGAAGGCTCAATATATAGCGTTTGTGTATTGGCAACCGAATCACCCTTGTAGTTGTACCAAACATAATCGAAACCGGTAGGAGCGGCTACACTCAATTGGCTCTCTTTTCCGCAAGAGGTACCGTATAACTCAGCCGCAGCGCAACCTAACGTAAAATAAGCATAACCGAAGTGGGCAGACCAAGCGCAGTCTTTTGTTGTAAGCCGAATGATAATCGTTTCTCCGTCTTTCACTCCGACTTCTTTGAGGTTGATACCCATCGTTGTCCACTCTTTCCAAGACACAGGACTGGATGCGCCCGGGGCAGTAGAGCATACATGCCATCCTTCGGTACGACGCTTGGAGTCGGCGGCAAAATTAACCTTACCGCAGGTGGGGTCGAGTAGGGTACCGTCTTCGCCTAATATCTCCAACTCAAAGCGCGGATTATCTTTTTCTCCGTGGTCGGGGTCCTCCAATACAACCGCATACTTGAGCAGCAGAATGGCAGCAGCCTCCAAATCAACCGTATATTGGTATTCTATTAATTCGCCTTGCGCTCCGTTATTCCAGTTTCCCAAACGAACCGAAGCCAACTCGCCGTCAGGAATGGTGGGTAACTGATTGCACGTGCGTGGGTCGTACATGTCCGGCTCCCAGTTCACCGTGTGCCGAGAGAACTTATCTTCCGGACCAAAGTTCACCACGCCTTGCGATTGCCCCGGATCTTTATAGGTTCCGTAAGCACATGTCACCAACGAATCGTCCAACGTGATATAATTGATGCAGTGACGCTCCGGACAGAAAAGAATATACGAGTTCAAGTAAGTGTAAGCACTCGTATCCGAGGAGCAAACACCACGAACACGGAAGTCGTATAATCCTTCATCTAAACCCTCCAATAGGTAGTTCTCCGCTTGAATACCCGTTGTAACCGACCAGCGTTTGGCTCCGCGGCGGCGGTACTCGAAGCAGTAAGATGTGCTCGTTCCTTTCCATGTCACCCAAATGGAGTCACAGTTGGAGGTGGCGGTGATGTCCGAAGGCTTGTAGCACCGGTCGGACGTGATTTGGATATTATCAATACATGCGCCCAACGGCTGGGCTACACTATCCGTCGTGCTGTTCGACCACACAAAGAAAAGACGATAGGTCGTCGTTCCGTTGGAGTTGATATGGATAGACGCGTTCTTCCAAAGGGAGGAACCATTCAGCGGACCTAAAGTCCTACACCAACTATCTATTGATTTAGGCACAATACCACGCTGATAGTCCGCGTTCATGTCTTTATCCACGGAGGACTTTGGTGCTACACCTGCGTATAAGGTAGAGGCATTGCTTAATGAAACACCCAAGCAACGCCAGTCAAAGCAGATCTCGTAACCGCCGGCAGCGATAGTGAAGTCACGATAGGCATACTGAACATTCTTTTGATAACCGAACTGCGCATCGGCTCCACCGTTATTACTGATGTACAAACCATAGTGGCCATCGTTATGCGCAGCCTCGCCTATTTCCCATTGATCCATACATCTGGAAGCTTGTGGTCCCGGGTTGAACACCCAATTATAAAATTCAGCAGCTTCCTCTTCTTCAAATCCAAATTGATAAGGAACCGTAATCTGTGTTTGTGCAGAAACCAAGCAAATAGTGGCGGCAAAACAAGCGATTCCAAAAATGCGTTTTAAATTCATATCTATCTAAAAAGTAACTTACGTGTTATACTTATATTTACCTTCGCGTATCGCGTACACGCTGCGTGCGAATACGAAAAATCGTGCAAAGATAGCAAAAAGTTTTCATATAACCAAATTTTTAGTCAAAAAAACGCATTTTTTCTTTGTTTTGTAACCGATTGTCACTGTTTTGTATCCTCTCCACTCCTCTACTCCTCTACTCCTCTACTCCCTCTCCCCCTCTCCGCCTTTCTCGCTTCTATGTAGGTACTATGATGTTACGGGGATGCTCCGTTCACACCCACGGCAGAGTTAGTGCGGAATTATAATTGATAAATAGGTCCTCCGCCGGTCAAATTTCGGGTTTTTATCGGGTTTTTGTTAGGCCCTGCGTGGAGGCTGCAAAACCCCTGCGAGGAGCATCTTCCCCTGATCGTTCGGTGACCCTTCGTTCACCGTTCGGTAACCCTTCGTTCATCTACCGATAGAGACACACTGAAGACAGGTTTTGGCGGTGTCCCATAGGGGCTCTGTAGGTGCTATGATGCTACGGGGGTGCTTCGGGTACATGTACGGTGGAGATAGTACTTAGTCAATGTGACTTTTCAGTTTATGGGGTCGAGGGGGACGCGGGGGACGCTGATTCTATATATCCCCATGCGCGCGGATGTAGTATTAAGGGATAGCGTCCCCTGCGTCCTCGCGTCCCCCTATTGATTTTTTCCTAAAAAAGTAGACATCGTCCTAAGTTTGTTTGCGGATGCTGACGCTGACAATTGCTGACATTAGTTTCTATATATACACCTACGCGCGGGTGGGGATTATAATATCAATGTCAGCGTTGTCGGCATAGCCAGCAGAAATGTGGATGCAATTCTGCCAAGAGGGTTTGCGCGTTTTGGAGTAGAAAGGGGGAAAATAAAAAGGGCGAGACTTGCGTCCCACCCTGGATGTTTTCACAACGGAATAATCCTTATTGTGTATATCCTTCAAAATTGTGGTGCAAAAGTACTGCTTTTTTTTGAAATATGCAAATATTTCGCTAATAAATTTGTATATTTAATGAAATTTTCGTAATTTTGCAGCCGATATCCTTCAAAAATGTTACTTGACGTATTGAAAAACAACGGATTATTACCAAGCGTGCCGGAAATCATGTTGTGTATATCCTTCAAAAATGTTACTTGACGTATTGAAAAACAACCTGCAAAGATAGTAATAAATCTTCATATAGGTTGTGTATATCCTTCAAAAATGTTACTTGACGTATTGAAAAACAACTAAACGGTCTGCATACTCATCGCCAAAATGTTGTGTATATCCTTCAAAAATGTTACTTGACGTATTGAAAAACAACGCTTGTTCGCATTCGCATTCCATACGCCGGTTGTGTATATCCTTCAAAAATGTTACTTGACGTATGCAAACTAAAAGCGAAACGAATTATGACACGTTGTGTATATCCTTCAAAAATGTTACTTGACGTATTGAAAAACAACTATTTTACTAAATATCAATACGATATAGATGTTGTGTATATCCTTCAAAAATGTTACTTGACGTATTGAAAAACAACGGGCGTCGGTTAAAGTCCCTTGCGGATAGGGTTGTGTATATCCTTCAAAAATGTTACTTGACGTATTGAAAAACAACGGGCGTCGGTTAAAGTCCCTTGCGGATATGGTTGTGTATATCCTTCAAAAATGTTACTTGACGTATTGAAAAACAACGTTTGTTCGCATTCGCATTCCATACGTTGGTTGTGTATATCCTTCAAAAATGTTACTTGACGTATTGAAAAACAACATTCTATTATAGATATTGCAGTGGCTTCTGGTTGTGTATATCCTTCAAAAATGTTACTTGACGTATTGAAAAACAACTTTGACAATGTACCATTGTTAACAAGGTCAGTTGTGTATATCCTTCAAAAATGTTACTTGACGTATTGAAAAACAACAAATAATGTAGAAAACATAGTTATTACTCGTTGTGTATATCCTTCAAAAATGTTACTTGACGTATTGAAAAACAACTTATAGTATTATGGCAGCAATAGACATAGGTTGTGTATATCCTTCAAAAATGTTACTTGACGTATTGAAAAACAACTCAATATGTATAACATGCTAAAAATCAAGTAATTATACGTTAAGTTAGAAAAGAGAAATGTAGCCAAATTAAACTACGTTTCTCTTTTCGTTTTTTATATTTCCAATCCTGTGTTTATCGTGATAAGATTAGAAGATTTCTAACTGTTGCACCGGTTGGTTAATAGTTGTTTCTTGTTTACAATCAAAAAGAATCATATCGCCAAACTGTTTATCCGTAATTCGCATGATTCCAACTTTTCCATATTCGGGAAGAAATCTTCTTACTCGTTTAATATGTACATCCGCGTTCTCACTGCTTGGACAATGACGCAGATAAATAGAAAACTGAAACATGGTGAATCCATCTTCAATTAATTGTTTGCGAAATCGAGCCGCTGCCTTACGTTCTTTCTTTGTTTCTGTCGGAAGATCAAATAATACCAACACCCACATAATACGATATTCACTAAATCGACTAGTCATAATTCCGGATAGATAATCTTTCGGCTATCACCGCTATAGCAACGTTGTACGGAATTGGCGGTAGTTTGAATCGCCACCATCATCGGGCTACGATGTCCATCTATATTAACATCTACAAAAGGAAGTAATAACAATCTTTGCTTATGAATGCTGGTTAGTTCGCTAATTTGTTCATCTACCTGCATAATTGAAATAACCTCTTTATCTACGTATGGTCTATAAGGTTCCATAATGTCATCTGCTAAGCAATAGGCATTATATCGATTATGGTGATGAATACCCAAGGTCGGAAGTAATCCGGCAGCCACTAAAGCTCGTGCCATCATGGCTCGTACGATAGCATAACCATAATTGAGAAGGGAGTTTATGCCCCTCTCGTTGGTATCACGGACAAAATCAGGCAAAGAAGGAAATACAGTTTTCCAATAATATGCTGCGGCTCGGGCTTCAAGGTTATCACTATCTCCGCTCTTTACGTCTAATACCCACTTCTTCATATTCCGATTTTCTTGTCCTTGTAGCGCAAGTACACTCGCCTGATTACGAATCTTCCATTGTACGGTTTGTTGCCACATTTGTTTGCGCAACGGTTCAGAAGCAGATATTTGTTCTTGGAATCGTTCCGTTTGAATATGATTGCCATCAAGCGGCAATTGCAGACCGATGGGCAAATGGGTGTCGTCACAAACAACGACTGCAACGTTGTTTTTTGCTAAAGTGGATAACAATGCGTGTGTGACTACAATCTGTTTATTATCCAAAACGACCACTCCGATATCTTCTATCGGAATGGTCGTTACTTTATCATCCTTTTTTACTACTAACTGCTGCATGTTCATACTTAAGGCAGCAGGA
>JAZRWG010000070.1:0-32312 GCA_045599545.1 Paludibacteraceae bacterium
TACGCGGGAGCAGGTTCTGGAGGCGTGGGTCACTATTCATGCCGGTATTCCTCAGGAGCGGCTTTCGTATGTCAAACAACTTAAAGCACAGGGGTATAAGTTATACCTTCTTTCCAATAACAACGACGCTTGCTGGAAGGACATCGAGGATCATTACGATATGAGCGTATTTGATGACCTGTTCTTGTCGCATGTGCTGCATATAATCAAACCCCAACCGGCGCTCTTTGAGTACGTGCAGAATAAGCTGCACCTCAACCCCGACGAGACCGTTTTTGTGGACGACATCGAAGTCAATCGCCTCGCCGCCGAACAGGCCGTCGGTTGGCACACTGCCGAATCTCTTGACGCCTTGAAAGCCATGCTATAAGAGAGCACCCTTCCGCCTATCAGCCTTTCTGCCCATCGGCCTATAAAATTGCGCTTTTCCACAAAAAAGTGCAATTTTATTTGCATATGTCAAAAAAAAGTAGTAATTTTGTGCGCTGAAATGGAAAATAATTGGTATTATCAGCTTACAAATGAATATTTATAATGCAATATTAGCTAGTCAGCGAACGGTTTTTACGACGCAGTCTTTAGCTTTAATGGCCGAAGATTTGGACGCTAATCAAGTGGCCAAATCTTTAAATTATTATGTGCGGAAAGGGGATTTACTCAACCCTCGTCGTGGAATTTATACAAAGCAATCCTATCAAGAGTTAGAAATGGCGTGCTCTATCCTGCGTCCTTCTTATGTGTCGTTGGAGTATGTGTTGGCGCGTTCGGGTATAACTTTTCAGTACTCGGAGCAGATAACTTGCGTTAGTTACCAGACGCGTGAGGTGGTTGTTGATGGGAAAACATATGCGTTTCGCAAGATTAATCCTATCATTGGAACCAATAGGATGGGGGTTGAGCAACGAGATAATGTAGCAATAGCTACTCCGGAACGGGCTTTTTTGGACATGATGTACCTGAGTGCGGGTAAGTGTTATTTTGATAATCTTCATCCGTTGGACAAGAAAAAAGTATTAGAACTTTTACCTATTTATAATTCTCTTGCGCTTAGCAAGCGCGTAAAAGAGCTAATCAAATAGTATTATTATGGATATAAACAAACATCGTTACTACATGACGCAATTGTTACTTGCTATTTTTCGGGATAGTGAGTTAAGTCGCCTCCTCGCGTTTAAGGGTGGAACATCTATGTTGATGTTTCGCGGGTTAACGCGTTTCTCTACCGACTTGGATTTTAATTTGTTAGTTCCGGAATATACTAAGGAAGTTTATTCCCGTTTAAAACAGATTGCTATCCATTTTGGTACCATTGATGATGAGGCAATGAAATTCTTTGGCCCGATCATTAACCTTAATTATGAAAAAGGAGAACGAATGCTGAAAATAGAAGTAAGTAATAGGCAGTATGATAACCATTATGAGACAGTCAATCTGTTGGGAACGGATATTCGCGTAATGACTATGCCGGATATGTTTGCTCACAAACTATGTGCATTAGGTGAACGCGTTACGCCTCGTGATATCTTTGATATATGGTTCTTTTTAAACAATCGCACCGAGATCAATGCCAATATAGTCCGGCTCCGTACGGACTTGTCTTTAGAGGATTATGTCCTTTCTTGCGCTCAGCAAGTGAGTAAAACCAGTCCAAAGGAATTAATGCAAGGTTTAGGGGAAGTTCTTACAGACAATCAAACAAAGAATTTTGTTAGAACACAACTTATTGATGAAACAGCATCTTTATTGGAACTGTTTGCCGCGTGTCCTTTGGTGGCAAAGCAAAAACCGACGCATCGTTTGGAGCTTTTGGATGCTCATCCGCAGTTGGTACAAAAGATAAAGGATAACCATATTGATCTCAGTACCATTAGTGAGCAAAGCCTTATTCGATTAGTAGAAAAGGGTGAAACCCTATCGTTTAGGAATTGTAAAAGCGAGATGATAGAAATACAATTGTGATTACGCCACGAAGCGTAATAGTGAGGGTTTCTGAAAAGAGACCCTCATTTTTTTTGGGAAAAATATGCCGTTTTTGGAAAAAAATGACACAAAATATAATGAGAGGAATATTATGACAAACTATGTAAGTCAGAGATGACAAAATACAGATTTTTGAACGATTTTTGGAAAAAAGCATACTGTTTTTTGAAAAAATGATGTATGGTAGGGTGAGAAGGCATACAATTTTTGAAAAAATGATGTAAAAGTAGGGTGAAAACTTTACAGTTTATGGAAAATACAAATCTTAACCTTGAGAACAATGACATGTTCATTAGTTCTCACGTAGTTCCCGAGCAACTTCCTGCGCTACTCAAAGATGCTCTGACCGTGGCAAAGACCACCGAACAAAAGGACATGCTGCTGCTCTCCTTATTAACTAACGCGTCATACGCACTCCCGCGTATGCGAGCCTATCACGGCGAGAACCGCCACGATTACGGACCGGAGTTGATGACGATGGTTCTGGCACCCGCTGCCTCGGGCAAAGGTGTGATGAACTACGGTCGCACGCTTATGAAGTCCATCGAAGGCGAACATGGCAAACAGGTCTATATCCCTGCCAATGCTTCTTCGGCAGCGTTGATAGCGTTGATGCAACGCTTCAAAGGTCATGGCGTTATCATGGCCACCGAGATGGACACGCTCTCGCAAACACTGCGTTCGAGTTATGGTCAGTTCTCGGATGTCATCCGCTGTGCGGCGGAGCACGAGACGATTGCCCAACTGCGTCGCCTCCATAATGAGTTTATAGAGATACGCGACCCGCATATAGCGATGCTACTCAGCGGTACGCTCAACCAGTTGGCTCCGCTTATCAAGTCGCGTGAGAACGGATTGGCGAGTCGCTTTGCGTGCTATGTGGTCAAATCCACGCCCGACTTCAACGATGCCGTTTGGGATGCGGACGATATTGTCGAGTATGGGCAGACCGAGCATGCGCTCTATGACCGATTGAGTGAGCAGTTGGGTGAGCGTTATGTATGGATGACGAGCCACGACTACTGCTGCCGTTTCTCGCTGAGTGACGGCCAACGCCAAATGGTGAAGCGCATCTTCCGCGCAGAGGCAGAGAACTATGTCAAAGAGTATGGCAATAACTTCCGCCAAGTGGTGAACCGTATGCCGATGATTATGAAACGCATCGGCATGATACTGACGGGCTTACGCTTGGACATGACGCAACCTATGCCCGAAAAGGTAGAGTGCTCGGAGGCGGACTTTGAGACGATGGTGCTGATGGGGCATAAACTGCTCATGCATGCCGCGCTGATGTTCGACTTGCTGCCCGACACGCAACCTACGGAAGTCGGAATCGTTAGTGGCAGTTTGCAGCAAAAGCAGTTCTATGATTCACTGCCTCAAAGCTTTTCGCGAACAGATGCTGACAGTTTGGCGAACACGTTAGGAATGTCCTTGAAAAGCACAGACCGATGGTTGACAGAATGGACTAAATGCTCGAAATTACAGCGAGTTGCACATGGTCAATACGAAAAAGTAAGCTGATGGGGATTTGAGGATTTGTGAGGATTTGGTGACATCAAATCCTCAAATCCTCATAAATCCTCACGCTATTGAGAACGGCAAAAGACTTTTGCCGAGAAGGGACAGGGTAAGCGAGAAGAAAGACGGGCGTGGCAGCGGCCGGAGTTTCGATATATCGAGAACGATAGTGAGCGATAGGAGAAACTAGGTATTCCTAGGATGGACTAGGAATACCGAGAAGGATATGGCGAGGCTCTGTATCCTATACGCAGGGCCTAATAAAAACCCGATAAAAACCCGATTTTTGTCCTTTGGACAAAGAGGCGGAAAGGCGGAAAGGCGGAAAGGCTGAAGGGCGGAGAGGCGGAGAGGTGGAGAGGCGGAGAGGTGGAGAGGAGTAGAGGAGTAGAGGAGTAGGGTGAATGATGGATTGAACCGCCACTGGGTGGCTGAATGATGGAATGATGGATTGAGAAAAGAGAAACTAAAACTAATAACTAATAACTAAAAACTAAAAACTAAAAACTAAAAACTAAAACAACTATGGCAACGATTACATTGATTGAGCCCTACAGGTCGATGTGGGGAAAACTGATTCATGGAAGCGACTGGTGGACATTCCGCCGCGGTCGCAAGTTATTTACCGGTCATAAGCACGAAGGTCGTAACCTAAAGTTGCATCCTATCACCCAAGAGGAGCGCAAGACGAATGATCGAATACGCGCAGCCAATGAGCACTATCATCGCTTGAACCATAATTCGGAGGAGTATAAGCAACTCTACCGCGATTGGTATGAGCAACGCGATATGCCGGGCGGTTGCGTGAGTCCGAGGGGGTTGTTTGTACGTCGCGAAATGGCGAAGATGAAAGCCGAAGGAGAATTGGCAGCAGATCCGAGTAAGTTCCTGCAAGACTGGTCCAATGCCCATGCTGTGCCTATGTGCGATGGGTATAATTGAGGCAACAGGTTAGAGGCTGTGGAGGTGGCAGAGCATGAGGGAGCCGTCCTCGCGGCGGAGGTGCATGCCGTTGCCCTCACAATAACGAAACATCTTGCAATCAGAGCAAGGTGTTTCTTTTTTCATCCACTCCCGATCGCGGTACGCCTTAAAACCATTCTCCCAAACAGTCCAGAAATCGTCCTTGTAGATATTCCCTTGATAGTACTTACCCCGTATCGACGTACATGCCGAGATAGAACCATCCATGAGGATAGACGCCGTCGTGATACCCGCCGCACACATATATAGATGGTCACGCACACGCCCCTCGTAGGCTCCTAAGAATCCGGCACAACCATACGACACGTGCCGACCTGCCTCGCGTTCGGCAGCAATAAAATCAAGCACCTGCTTGAGTTGACCCGGTTGGAGTTGCAGTTCGGGATTGGTAGCAGCGCGCCCCATGGGGTCGATAGTAACCACCCGCCAGTCCCGACAACCAAGCGACCAAAGCAGGTCACGAACGGCGGGAAGATGATCTATGTTACGCTGATGAACGCACGTCACCACATCCCACGTGAAGTCGGGTTCGGCAGCCGCCAAACGGATAGCGCGCGTAGCGCCCTCAAAAGCGAGGGGGTGCTGACGAAGCCATATATGGTCCTGTTCGAGGCCGTCCAGACTGATGGACAGAGACCTTAATCCGGCAGCCCGCAGTTCGCGGAACTTAGCCTCGGTCAGTGCCAAACCGTTGGTAACCATGCCCCACGGATACTCGCGCTCGTACAAGGCGCGACCGATGTCGGCGAGGTCCTTACGCATAAGCGGTTCGCCGCCGGAGATGATGATGAGGGTTTGGTGTCTGGTGGAGAGTGTTTGGTGTTTGGAGATAGAGTCGATGACGCGGAGGAAATCGGAGGCGGGCATATCCTTTGTTGGGGGTAGAGGAGTAGGGGGGTAGGGGGGTAAGGTTTGGGTTTTGCAGTCGGAGCCGCAGTGGAGGCAGTGCACGTTGCAGCGGAGGGTGGATTCCCAGAAGAGTTGCTGCAAGGGGTGCAGTTGCTTGAGGTTGCGGCGGCGCAGACGCTCCAGTTCTAAGGCTATTTTGAGACCAAGTCTCATAAGGTGTCCGGTGTTTAGTGTATAGTGTCTTGTGCCTGACGAAGGCTGTCCTGATAGAGGGAGTCCCGTTCGTGGAGGCGTTTGTACACTTCGGGCGGGATGCCGTAAAGACAAATCATCTGCTCGGCCTGAGGTTCGAACTTCTCCTGATTGGAGGCTTCGGGCTGAGGTTCGGACTTATTCACCTTATGGGTCTTGCAACCCACAAAGAAAGAAACTAAGGCACCTAAAAGGACGTTGAGGAAAATAAGAGCTTTGCGTTTCATATTAGTGTCTGGTGTATAGTGTTTGGTGTATAGTTTTCGTTTTTCGAGTGCAAAAATACAAAAAAATTTGCATATGTGCAAAAAAAAGTGTACTTTTGTGCCCGAAATTGAAAAAATCAATTTATGAGGTATAGTTTTAGTGTTCCATAGCATTAATTTTAGATTCGATGTCCCAGTATATTATTGAGGTCAATCACGTCTCCAAACAATTTGAAGACGGTACAATGGCGGTGAACGACGTGAGCCTAAAAGTAGAGAAAGGCGAGTTCGTCACCCTTTTGGGTCCTTCCGGATGCGGTAAAACCACTTTGCTTCGTTGCATAGCAGGGTTTCAAGTAGCATCATCGGGGGATATTCTTTTGAACGGAGAGGACGTAACCGAACTGCCCCCACACAAGCGTTCGGTGAATATGGTGTTCCAGAAATATGCCCTCTTCCCCCATCTCAATGTATTCGATAACGTAGCTTTCGGTCTGAAACTAAAAAAGATCAAACGCAGCGAGATAGAGAAGCGCGTTCGCAAAGCCCTCAAGATCGTGTCCATGTCGGACTACGAGGAGCGCGACGTAGAGTCCCTTTCGGGAGGACAGCAACAGCGTGTAGCCATTGCGCGCGCCATCATCAACGAACCCGAGGTACTGCTATTAGACGAACCGCTGAGTGCGCTCGACCGCAAGATGCGCGCGGACATGCAGTTGGAGTTGAGGGAGATGCATAAGAAATTGGGTATCACGTTTATCTACGTGACCCACGACCAAGAGGAGGCCTTGACGCTGAGCGACCGTATTGTGGTTATGCGCGAGGGTAAGATACAGCAGATTGGGACACCGACGGAGATATACAACGAACCGCAAAACAGTTTCGTGGCGGACTTTATCGGCGAGAGTAATATACTGGATGCGGTGATGGTCAAAGACTGGCTCGTACACTTCTGCGACCACGACTTTGAATGCGCGGACGCCGGGTTCGGTGAGGACCAAGAGGTGGACGTAGTCATAAGGCCGGAGGATTTCTATATATCGAAGTGGAAAGGCGGAGAGGAAGAAGGGCAGAAAGGCGGAGAGGCGGAAGGGCAGAAAAGTGTGCAGTGGCAGTTGAGGGGAGAGATAACGAGTTGTATCTTTAAGGGAGTACACTACGAGATGCTGGTGCAAACGGAAGAAGGATACGAGTTGGCCGTTCGCGACTACCGCTGCTTTGAGGTGGGCGAGAAAGTGCAACTGCTCATCAAACCCGAAGATATACAGGTAATGAACAAAGAGTGCCTCTATAACACCTTCCATGGACGTGTGCTACCCGATAATAAGGTGGAGTTCTTGGACGAGGAATGGGAAGTGAGCGAACGCACAGCCGACCGCTTTGACGAAGGCGAAGAGGTGGATATAGAGGTGGATTTCAATCACATCAACCTGCAAGACGACGAGGAAGACGGTATATTATGCGGTGAGGTGCACTCGATCCTATACAAGGGCGACCACTATCACCTGACCGTAAGGACGGATGATGGGGACGATTTCTATGTGGACACGAAAGATATTTGGGATAAGGGCGACCGCGTAGGTATCAAGATTGCACCGAGTTGGATACGACTTTATAAAGTGGAAAGTTAATGACTTGGTTTTGGAAAAATAAGGATTTTGATAAGCGGCGCAAATGGGCGTGGCCGTATGCGGTGTTCTGTTTGATTTTTGTTATACTGCCGCTGGCGGTGGTGGCCATCTATGCCTTTACGGATGTACACGGAGCCTTTACGCTGCGTAACTTTGTTAAGTTCTTCTCGCAGTCCAATGCGGTGAACACCCTCATTTACTCCTTCGGTATTGCGCTCATAACCACCATTGTATGCCTTATTATCGGGTATCCGGCGGCGTATTTCATGGCGATTCGGTCGTACCGCGTCCCCGTGGTGATGGTTATACTATTCGTTTTACCGATGTGGGTTAACTTCCTGCTGCGCACCATTGCCACGGCGAACTTATTCGGGTTATTGGGATTCCCCTTAGGAGAAGGAACGCTTATTTTCGGTATGTGTTACGACTTCCTTCCCTTTATGATTCTGCCCATCTTTACGGCCATACAAAAGATTGACACTTCCGTTTTAGAAGCCAGTCAGGATTTAGGGGCTACCCGTTTACAGACATTCTTCAAGGTCATTTTACCCCTTTCCAAGCCCGGTATTCAGTCGGGAATCATTATGGTCTTTATGCCCACCGTTTCAACCTTTGCGATTGCGGAGCTGCTGACGAACAATAACATCCGACTCTTCGGATCGATCATACAGGACGCTATTAACACGAGTGACATGCTCAATTTCGGAGCGGCACTGAGTTTGATACTGCTCGTATTCATTAATTTAACAACCCTGATAGGCAACCATGCAGATACAGAATCATCGATCCATTGACAGACGACACTGGCAACAGCGTTTGGGAGCGCACCTGTACTTATGGGTGCTGCTGCTTCTCCTTTATGCTCCGATAGCGGTTATTCTTATTTGCTCCTTTACGGAGAGTAAAGTGCTTGGCAACTGGACGGGGTTCTCTGTGCAGTTATACAAGAACCTATTCAACGGCACGGCAGGGGCGAGTCTGACGAGTGCGGTGATCAACACTGCCGTTATTGCCCTTGTAGCGGCTACCGTTTCCACGATCTTAGGCACGATTGCCGCGTTTGGTATCCATTATATGCCCTCCAAACGGCAAAAAATGATGCTGGGCATCAATCAGATACCTATTATCAATCCCGATATTATCACGGGTATATCGCTCTTCTTGCTCTTTGTGGCATTAGGCATAGGACGCGGATTAGGAACGGTGATTGCCGCCCATATCGCTTTCTGCACGCCCTATGTGGTGCTCAGCGTGATGCCCCGATTAAAAGGCATGAACCCCAACCTCTATGAGGCCGCGTTGGACTTAGGTGCCACACCGAGTCAAGCGATGCGCAAGGTCATTATTCCCGAGGTGGCACCGGGTATGGTGTCGGGTTTTATCCTGTCCCTCACGCTCAGTATTGACGACTTTGGCGTGACCCTGTTTACGAAGGGCAGTGAGGGTATCAATACCCTTTCTACTTATATCTACGCCGACGCGCGTAAGGGAGGTTTGACCCCCGAATTAAGACCGCTATTTACGTTAATTTTCCTTGTTATATTAATCCTACTGATCATTCAAAATGTGAAAGTAGCCAAACAAACTAAAAAATGAAAAAGATTCTGTTATCCCTTATGGCTGTTGCTACCCTTTTGAGCGCAGCCGCAGCCGATCGTGCACACACCCTCAAAATCTACAACTGGGCGGACTACATTGACGAATCCGTATTGGACGAGTTCAAGACGTGGTACGCCGAACAAACGGGGGAAGAGGTGGAGATTATCTACAACACCTTCCAAATCAACGAGAACATGCTCAACGACATTGAGGTGGGTAAGGACGACTATGACGTTATTTGTCCGTCGGAGTATATCATTGAGCGCATGCTGCGTCATAACCTACTATTGCCGATAGAAAAGAGCCTTATTCCGGAAGAAATCAATTATTTCAAACTACAGGCACCCTTCGCTACGGAGAAGTTCCAACAGATGGCCTCCACGGACGATATCGTGGTTGCCGATTATGCGGTAGGTTACATGTGGGGCACGACGGGTTTCCTCTATAACCCGCAGTATGTGAAGGAAGAGGAGATGCAGTCTTGGGGAGCAATCCTGAACACGGAACGTTTCAAGAAACATATCCTTATGAAGGATGCCTTCCGTGATATATACTCGGTAATCGTGCTGTACGCTTATCGCGACGAGGTGGAGCGCGGTGATGTGACGCGCGATGACCTGGTAAGGAACATCACAGCGGAGCGTATCCAACGGGTAGAAGAGATCTTGATTGCGGGTAAAGAGAGTTATGCCGGATGGGAGATAGACTTTGGTAAAGAGATGATGACGCAAGGCAAGGCGTGGGTTGATCTGTTATGGTCGGGTGACGCCCAATGGGCCATTGACGAGGCTTCCGAAGTGGGATTGGATTTGAAATATATCGTTCCCCAAGAGGGTTCGAATGTATGGTTTGACGGCTGGTGTATTCCTAAGTACGCGGTGAACACGAAGGCCGCCAGTTACTTCATCGATTTTATGTGCCGTCCGGACAACGCCATTCGTAACATGGAGGAGATTGGTTACGTGAGCGTGATTGCTTCCCCCGAGATTGCAGAGTGGGCTGAAGACGAGGAGATTGAAGAAACGGCTGATTTGTCCTATTTCTTTGGTCCTGAAGCCACTGCCGTTCATGCCAATCAGGTGTTCTATCCGGATAAGAGCGTGATTGACCGTTGCGCCCTTATGCACGACGCAGGCGACCAAGTGGAAGCACTGATGGATATGTGGAACCGCGTGAAAGGCAATAACTTGGATACGAAGATGGTGGTTATTATTGCCGTGATTGTACTGGCCGTTATCGGATTCGGCGTAGCCCAAGTAATAGGAAAGAAGAAACAACGTAAGGTCGCGCGCAAACGTAAATAGTTTAAAGTTTATAGTTTATAGTTTAAAGTTAATGGTTAAAAGATATTTTTTAATAGTAGCTATAGCCGCTATAGGAGCGATAGGGGCGCAGGCGCAAGTGAGCGAGATGGAGAAAGCCTTTTGGGGCTTATCCGACCGCTTTGAAAAGAGGGAGACAAAGAACCTTGTGGTGGATTTGAAGTCGTATCTCACCCAATATCCCTATTCTACCTATGAGGATGAGGTGCGCTTTATGATCGGCGCTACTTATATGGAAAGCAATGCCTATAAGAACGCAAGTAAAGAACTGGCCAAAGTGGAAATGAAGCGATTGACCCGTCCCCACCAAGAGACATACCTCTTCTATCGGGGATATGCGCACCTGATGCTGCAAGAGTTCGATAAGGCGTGTATTTACTTTGGGCAACTGGCGGAAAGGCGGAAAGGCGGAGAGGCTGAAAGGCGGAAAGGCGGAGAGGCGCTGTATTATTACAGTTTCTGTCAGTACCGATTAGGGAAGTACGAGGAAGCGTTGCCGGGGTTCTTGGCTTTAGAGCAAGAGGGCGAATATGAACAAACGGTACCCTCCTACATCACGCAGATTTATTACTACCAACACCTCACCGACTCCGCACGCACACGCGCAACGCGTTTATTAGAGGAGTATAAGGGGAAACAGAACAATAACGTGACCGAGATGCACCGCATTTTAGGTGAGATCGGTTATCACGAGGAGGACTATAAGGGAGCCATCAAACACCTTCGGTACTATATGGATCATCCTATCAACGAGGCAGAACCGGAACGTAATGACCTCTATTTGTTGGGACGCGCGTACTACGTGACGAAGGACAACCTCAACGCCACCACTTACCTCAAGCAGATCAAGAACCTCAAGGACACGATCTCCGAGAGTGCCTTCTTTATGATGGGTAACGCTTATGTTCAACTCGAACAGATTGAGCAGGCTCGTCTCAGTTATCAAGGTGCTTTGGATATTAACCTCACACCCTCGCTGCGCGAGGAGGCGATGTTCAATTACACGCTGACCACCTACCGCACCTCTACGGCCATCGGCGAATCGGTGGAGGCGTTTACCTCTTTCCTCAAAGCCTATCCGCACTCCAAGCATAGCGACGAGATCTTCCAACTGATGAGTCAGGCGTTCATGCAGTCGAAGAACTACCAAGCCGCGCTGGATGCATTGGATTCCATTCCCAACCCCACCAAGGATATGTTGGAAACGAAACAATACCTGCGTTACCAACTGGCCACGGATGCTTATGCACAAGGGAAGATGACGTTGGTCATCCCTTATATGGAGGTGCTGTTATCCAACGAGGGTGGCGAGACCTACAAGAAGGATGCTCATTATTTCATGGGCGAAGCGCATTACCGTCTCAAAGATTACAAGGGAGCGCAAGAGGATGTGCGTTTATATTTAGCGCAAGCCAATGCCTCGCAATTGAGTAACTACACGGCAGCCCTGTACCTGAAGGCTTATATCGCTTTTAGCCAACATAATTATTCGGTCGCCAAGGAGGACTTCAAGACCTATGTTCAAACCATTGATATGAATGAGGCTACCTATGCGGATGCCTATAACCGCATAGGCGATTGCTATTTCAATGCTCGTCAGTTCAATGAGGCTATTGAGGCGTATGAGAAAGTAGCCAACCTCAACACGACCGGAAGCGTTTATGCCCTATTCCAAAAAGGGTACGCCGAAGGACTGATGAAGAACTACGACCAGAAGATAGAGACCCTACAGCAGTTAGTACACCGCTATCCGACCTCGGATTATGCAGACGATGCCCTTTACGAGACCGCCCGTGCACAACTGCAAAAGAAGGATAACGCGGCTGCGGTGGTAAGTTACCGTCAACTGCTGAATAAATATCCTAAGAGCAATAAGGCCCGTCAATCGCACTTGGAGATAGCCATGCTGTACCGTAATATGGGTCAGTATGATGCCGCCATTGAGGCCTATAAGCAGACCATCACCCGGTTCCCCGCCGGAGAGGAAGCTTATGCCGCTTTGGCCGGTTTGGAGGCTACGTATATGGAAACGAACCGAATAGAAGAGTACTTGGATTATACCAAAACGCTGGATAAGATGCATATGAGTGTTACCACACAAGATGACTCATTGACTTATGCCGCTGCGGAGTTGCAGTATATGTTAGGTCACTATCCGGAAGCGATCAAGTCGCTGACCACCTATCTGGATAAGTACTGTCCGGGAGGACGTTATTGCACCACGGCTACCTACTATGCCGCCACGGCGTATGACCAGTTAGGTAAAACGGAGGAGGCCTTGAAGCACTATATCGAACTCAGTCAAATAGAGGGTAACTCGTACCGCGAAGAGGCATTCTCGAGGATGGCCACTATCTACTACGAGAAGAAACACTATTCCGCTGCGATGGACGCTTATGAGCACCTCAGTCAACTCAGTGCCGATAAGCAGCGCGTGTACAAAGCGCGATTGGGTATGATCCACTGCGCCGAAGCCCTCAAGCAATCGCAAACAATCATTGATATAGCCACGCTCATGCTCATTGATACCGATCAAAAAGACGAGGTACAAGAGGCTTCCTACTATCGGGCTAAGGCTTATATTGCCACCCAACAGTACGGACTGGCGATTGCCGACATGAACGAACTGAGGACGCAAGTGCAGACGGCTATGGGTGCAGAAACGAAGTACCTCACCGCGGAGTGCTATTATCGTTTGGGGGCGTTGGACAATGCCGAGAATGAGATAATCTCCTTTACCCAACAAAAGACTCAACAGCAGTACTGGCTTGCCAAGGCACTGATCTTGCTGAGCGATATCTACCTCCAACGCGGGGATGAGTTCCAGGCACAACAGTACCTGCTCTCGCTGCAAAACAACTACAAGCGGACGAATGATGATATATTGTCGATTGTGGAAGAGAAACTGAAAGCAATGGAGGAATGAGTTTAGAGTGGAGAGTGTAGAGTTTAGAGTAGTTTATAAGTTTAGAGTTTATGGTTAAAAGATATTTTTTGATAGCAGTTATAGTAGCTATAGGTGCGATAGAAGTGGCGGCACAAGAGTATGACCGCAATGTAACCGTTGAGACACAGTTTCAACCCATCATTCAAGATGCGGGGAAGATCAATCTCAAACCCGTGGTGCAATCCACTACGATTGCTCCCGTTAAAGAAACCTATTCGGAGTTAACAAAGGAAGTGAGTCCAGGTTTCACTCCTTTGGCTCTGCTCTCGCAACCGATGGACTATCCCCAACCGGATGGCCTCCACGGATTGCTGCAAGGAGGCTTTGGACACATCAATAGTGCCTTCAAGTTCGCCTATACGATAGCAGACAAAAAGAAGAACAGTCTCACTTTATCCGCCAACCACGAGGGTGCGTGGGGAACGAAGACATTGGAAAACACGGACCTCAAGATAGGTTTCAGTCACGGGTTCTATAATGGGGGTAAGTTTTATATGGACCTTTGGGGCAAGAATCAGTTCTTCACCCGCTATGGGGCCTATTATGATATGGCAGCCAATGACTTGACGGTGAAACACTATGCCCAAATGGCGGATAGCGTGCGGCAAGCGGTTTGGTGGGGCGGTGCCCAATTCGGATTCCAATCCGACCCTCGGGAGGACTTGACCTACGATGTACGTCTTGGTTACGACTTGGTGAACATGCCTACTTTGGCCAATGAGCATCATGTTAAAGCGAACCTTAACCTCCAATGGACGAGTAACGAGCATAGCGTGGGCGGTAAGGTGCTGTTGCAAGGCAACTTCTACCAGATGGAACCGGCGTTTGATTCGTTACGGCATAACAACCGCTACAACATCCGCGTGGAACCGTTCTACGAATACACCATCGATCGGTTCTTCCTGCACGTAGGTGTCAATGTAGATTTGAACGTAGGTAAAGGAACGCAATTCTCAAACGTAGATAGGCTCGCTTTTGCCCCCTCGCCCAACGTGAGGTTTGAGGCACAGTTGGCTCCGAAATGGGTGATTCTTTACGGAGAAGCGAAGGGTAGTTTTGCGTTGGGTAATAGTGACGAGTTTATTAAAGGCAATCGTTACCGCGATTTTGCATGCTCGGTTACGTCTCTTCATACCAGCGGTTATACCCCCATTGATGGTCAATTGGGTTTTCGTTTCCGTCCGGAGAAAAACCTCATCTTTGATGTGTTTGGAGGTTATGGCATGCGTTGGAACACAACGGCTTCCATCTTTGTTCCTCAAAGACGTTGCTTGGATTATGTTTATATGAAATATAATTGCGGTGTAATCGGTGTATCTTTCTCGTACCACTATCAAGACATTATCACCCTCCATGGTTGGGGCGACTATCATTTCTCCGACCAATTGCAGTTAGATCCAACCAGTAGTTTATATAATTTGAACACCACCGAATTGGAGAAAATGCCCGTGTATGATCGTCCTTTATGGAAAGCCGGATTAGATATTGATGCACGCATTGATAGCCATTGGAGTCTTTATTCGCACAACCTATTCAGGGGGAAACAGTTCTCTATCGCTTACATAGATAACCAATGGGAGAATAAACAATTAGCACCCTGGATTGAAATCAACCTAGGATGCCAATATGAATTTGATAACCGCCTGGCACTGTACTTGGACCTCAATAACTTGCTCAATCGTAAGAACGAGATCTATTATGGTTACCAAACGACGGGAATCAATTTCCTCGTTGGTGCCAAGTGGAGGTTCTAGTTTTTATCTCCCGCAGATTACGCAGATTTTACTGCCATGGCAATGGCCACGCTTTCTGCTAATGGCTTCGCTTTGTTCACGCAGATTGCGCCTAATCCCTCCCCGAAATTTATTCCGGGTGGCTAAAGCACACCCTTTGCCCGTCGAAGTGGCCTCACAACGATTGGAAATCCGGTAGGTTCCCAATGGGATGTTTCGGCGACTTCTCCTTAATTCCGCAGATAGATATATGTACGGTCAGCGACCATAGGTCGCTATAGGAGCACAGACTGACTTCCGTAAAAACAGTAGTGTCCCCGCCGCTGGGTCGGTGGGGGTAGGGGCGACGCATGGGGCGTCGGTTTTCGAGGAAGTGCAGTCGGAGCGGACGAAAGACAAGACCGTACTCGTCGCAATTCGCTTGGTACGATGACAAACTAATTGCCCTTTCCCTAGATACGGTTTTCCCGTTAAGCGGGACAACCATGCTCCCCAAAAAGCAAGCTTTCCGGGGACCCCATTCTGCGAGAGGGAGCGCCCCGCGGCAAGGGGCAACAAGATGCCCCGACGAGCGGGAGGGAATGGGGATAAAAAAAGCAGAGACGAGAGGTCTCTGCTTACAAGATAAAGGCGACGATAGATTAACGAACGCGCTCGCAGTAGCTGCCGTCACGCGTGTCTACGCGGATGATCTCACCTTCGTTGATGAATAACGGAACGCGAATCTCGGCTCCGGTCTCGAGCTTAGCGGGTTTCAGCGTGTTGGTAGCGGTATCGCCCTTCAGACCCGGTTCGGTATAAGCAATCGCCAACTCCACCTTCGTGGGAAGTTCAGCAAACAGAATCGTATCCGTAGAAGCATCCGAAACAACATCGCAAACGAAACCTTCCTTGAGGAAGTCAACACCCGTGATAAGGTCGTGAGCAATAGGAACTTGCTCGTAGGTCTCCTGATTCATAAAGATATAATCCTCACCCTCTTGGTACAAGAACTGATAGGGGCGACGCTCTACGCGTACATCCTCCAGCTTCTCACCAATGTTGAAGCGGCGCTCCAAAACGCGACCGTCAACTACATCTTTGAACTTAACACGCATGATTGTGTTACCCTTACCCGGTTTAACGTGAAGGAACTCAATCACAAAATACAAACGACCATCCATGCGGATGCAAACACCATTCTTAATGTCTTGTGAATTAATCATAATATTACCTGTTTAGAAGATTTAATATATGCAAATTTACCTTTTCGGCTGCAAAGATACAAAAATATTTGTATATATGCAAAAAAAATCGTAACTTTGCACCAAAATTTAATACTTATGGACGCTATTATTGCTTATTTTCAATCTTGGGGGCACGTTGATTTCTTTCAAGTCATTAGTGCGTTTATCTTTTTGATAGCCATTGTGGACCCCTTTGGTAATATCCCCGTAACTATTGCCATGGAGGAAAAAGGAACGAAGATTAACTGCGAGCGCGTTTGTACCGCTTCGTTTGTGATTATGATTCTTTTCCTGCTTATGGGAGAACTCATTCTCAAACTCTTTAATGTGCAGATTGAGTACTTCGCCGTTGCAGGTGGATTCGTTATTTTCCTTATGGCCTTGGAGATGATTTTGGATATCGTTATCTTCAAGACCGATGGTCTGAAAGGCGACGGTTCTATCGTTCCGTTGGCCTTCCCTATGTACGCGGGTCCGGGTGCCTTCACAGCCCTGCTGTCCATCACGGCGGAATATAACACAACGAACCTTATTATTGCCGTGCTTATCAGCACCTTGGTGCTTTACGGCGTTCTGAAGGGCACCCACTGGCTCACCAAGTACCTTGGACAAACATCCTTGTACATGATTCGTAAGTTCTTTGGTATCATCGTATTAGCGATTGCTTGTAAGTTGATGTTTGGCAACTTGGCAGCGATATTCTAAAGACCGTCCTCCGGACTGAAAGGCGGAGAGGCAGAGAGGCGGAAAGGCGGAAAGGCTATGATGGTTTTTGAAGAAATACGGGAATTGGCATTGGCCGTAGGACTGGACGATGTAGGTTGCGCACCGGCGGAGTATTTGGAAGAGGATGCGCGATTTTTAGAAGAGTGGAAAGTGAGAGTGGAGAGTGGAAAGTTGCACTATTTGGCAAAAAACTGTGACAAAAGGTATGACCCTCGGGTGCTGGTACCGGGAACGCAAACGATATTGGTTGGTGTGTTGACCTTTGAGCATTCGGGACACGACTATCATCGGACGATGAAGTCCAAACTCTACGCTTTGGAGGCGGCCCTAAAAGAGAGGTTTGGGGAACAAATAGTAAACCCCGATTACCAGCATATATTTTGTGACTCGGCTCCGGTATTGGAACGCCGTTGGGCTCAAAAAGCAGGACTGGGGTTTATCGGAAAGAACCACGCGCTGATCCATCCGCAACTCGGATCGCTCATACATCTTGGGGAACTGTTCTTGCAGGACCGCTTCGCTGAAAGACCTCTATCGCTGATAGATTCTTGCGGTGAATGCACCCAGTGCATAGAGGCGTGTCCCAATCATGTGTTAGGTGTGGAGCCGTGGGATGTAACGAAGTGCATTGCCTACGAAACAAATCAGTGTTTAATTTGTCAAAATTGCTGCCCTTATAATGAAAAACGTAAGTGAATTGAAGATTGCGTTGGCATCGGACCACGCAGGGTATAACCTAAAAAAACAAGTAGAAGAGTATCTACAATCGCAAGGTGCAACCACGCACGACTTTGGGTGCTACTCCACCGAGAGTTGTGATTATCCGGATTTTGCGCACCCCTGCGCCGCTGCGGTAGAGAAAGGTGAGTTTGATTATGGGGTCGTTGTTTGTTTCTCCGGAAACGGTATTTGCATGACGGTCAATAAGCACCAAGGAATACGTGCGGCTCTTTGTTGGGACGTTCCCTTAGCCGACTTGGCGCGTCGTCATAATAATGCCAATATAGTGGGGCTACCGGCTAATTTTATCTCGCCCGAATTGGGGTTAGAGATCGTGAAAACTTTCTTTGCCACCGACTTTGAAGGCGGGCGGCACGAACGTCGAGTAAACAAGATTTCACAGATGTAGGTGTGGGGAACGAGAGACAAACGAAAGGAAAAACATGTTCACAAGATGGGTTAATAGTCTTCGGGCGGAAGGGTCATTCCTGCTTTCGCGTTGGGGCATTTGTCGCGTTAGACATCTGCCCACTTTTGTGAGCATCGAACCCGCCCACATGTGTCAACTCCGCTGCCCCGATTGTGCTTTGGGTTCGGGACAAATAAGCAAGGGCGGACTGATGTCCCTTTCGACCTTTGAGCATATACTCGAACAAGTCGCGCCCTCTGTTCACACGATGCAGTTCTATTTCCAAGGCGAACCGCTCCTCAATCCCGAATTACCAAAGATGATTGCGCTCGCGCATAAACGGCATATCTACACCATCGTCAGCACCAACGCCCAAGCGATTACGCCCCTTTTGGCGCAGCAATTGACGGAGGCGGGACTGAATCGGATTATCGTGTCCATTGACGGATTCAGTCAAGAATCGTATGAGCAGTACCGCGTGGGAGGCGATTTGCATAAAGCCTTGGACGGGTTGCAGTACCTTCGTAATGCTCAGCGAGGGCGGCAACCTTGGATAGAGTTGCAGGTGCTCCGCCTACGCTCCAATGAACATGAATGGGATTTTGTGCGCCGTAATTACCGTCATATGGGGGCGAATAGCCTCACTCTCAAGACGGCGCAGTTCATTGACTACGAGAACGGAAACGAGTTGATGCCGACCGATCCCAAATACTGCCGCTATGAGCAGACGACAGACGGACACTATGAACTCAAACACAAGCGGAGAGGGCGCGTCACACCCTGTCATCGTCTTTGGACGGGGTGCGTGATTACAACCACGGGCGAGGTGTTACCCTGCTGCTACGATAAAGCGGGGCGCTATTCGTTCGGGAATATCTTACAGCAAGATTGGACAACTATTTACCATTCGGACAAAGCCCAATCCTTCCGCAAGCAAGTTGTTTGCGGTAATACGATAGACATCTGTCGTAACTGTGGATTTTAAAACAAAACCACGGCACCGGGGAGGGATTGAACCCAATGAACACCCATCATCATAAGGTCCGTACCCCACTGCAACAGCCAAACCAAAGCGTCCCCTACATAGGGTACTCCTCCAAAAACCAAAACAGCAAAACCTAACGGCACCAAAACCCCTGCTAAGGGGATGACAATCAAGTTGGTGAGCAGGAAATAATTGCTCATCTGGTGAAAATAGTAGAGCGTTAACGGTAACGTTCCTAACTGCGCTGCCAACGAGACGGTAACCAATCCCACCACATAGCGGACACCCCACGACAAGGCTTGGGGACGAATCTTATACAAAGCAGGAAAAGAGAAAAGCGGCGAACAGATCACAATCATAATAACCGCCGCATAGGAGAGTTGGAAACTGACGGAGAACAAATCCGTAGGACGAAAAGCCAAGATTATCGCCGCCGAGAGAAAAACTACATTGAGGCTTATCCTATCCCGATAGAGCATATGCGCCACCTCCGCTAAGGTGAACATAATAACACTGCGCACCACCGAGGGCGTGAGGCCCGTGAGATAGGCATAAGCCCAAAGACAAAGGATACAAACAACACTAATCAGACACCGTCTTCCCCGCTGTTCATAGAACGGTTTCCATCGCCCGAAACCCGTTAAAAGAAACAACAAGATCGCATAGACGATACCCGTGTGCAGACCGCTCACCGCCAAGATATGCGCTGCCCCCGAGCGACGGAAATCACCAATCACTTCTTTATCAAGGTCGCCTTTATAACCTAAGGTCAAGGCAGCAACCGTGCCCAACGCCTCCCCGTGGAGGCCGAATTGTTGGTAGCGGGCGACGAGGGATTTTTGGTGATTGGTGTTTTTTGGGAGTAGGGGAGTAGAGGGGTAGAGGAGTAGGGAAAAATAATGACCTATGAGGATATAGGCCACTATGACAAGCACTAAAATAAGGGACGGATTATGGGCGATAAAAGACTTCATCGCAAATCGTTATTTTTTCAGCAAATCGATGGCGGCCATGGGATTAGGTGCCTTAAAGACTGCACTGCCGGCTACGATCACATCCACACCCGCGGCTTGGATCTCGTCGGCATTGTCTATATTCACACCCCCATCCACTTCAATCAGCGTTTTGAGTCCGCGGCGGTCTATCTCTTGACGCAAGGCGCGAATCTTATCCAGCGATTCGGGGATGAAAGCCTGTCCGCCAAAACCGGCAAAGACGGACATGATAAGCACCATATCCACTTTATCCAAATAGGGATAGAGACGCTCCACGGGGATATCGGGATTGATGGTGAGGCACGTGCGCACGCCCTTGGCCTTGATAAGGTCTAAGATAGGTAACGGGTCCTCCACCGCCTCCAGATGGAAGCCTACACTCCAAGCACCGGCATCGCAAAAGCGCTCCACATATTTCTCGGGGTGCACAATCATCAGATGTACGTCCAGGGGTTTGGTGCAATACTTTTTGAAGGCTTTCATGAGTGGGAAACCAAATGAGATATTGGGCACAAAAACGCCATCCATAACGTCGATATGCAAATAGTCGGCGTTGGAGTGGTTAATCATTTCTAACTCGTTTTTTAGGTTGCCGAAATCGGCGGCAAGGACGGAAGGAGCGAGGAGGGACATAGTGATTAGTGGTTAATGGTAAAGTCTAAATAGGGTTGTATTTTGGTGGCGAGTGAGTCGCCTATAATAGGGCGTATATCGTCTATGGATTTCAAATTAAACTTGCGGCGGCGAAGTTCATAAATAGCTTTCGCCTGATCAAAGCGCAAGTACGGATGCTTGGATAGCGAACCTGCCGACATGCGATTGATGGGCATCTTATGCACCGAATCCGTGTTTACTACCAAATGCGGCAAGACTGAATCAAACTTAAACACATGCTCGTCACTTTGATCAAAATCGCATAAGGGTTCTATCTCTCGCAGTTGTTCTACACTTGTATATCCTCCCAAGTCGGCTCGGTATCTCACTATCCGTTTGGCGATATACGGGCCTATTCCGCGTAAGTATTTGAGTTCCGTTGTGTCTGCACTATTGAGGTCGAGGACGGTGTCTTTTTTGGGGAGTAGGGGAGTAGAGGGGTAGAGGGGTAGGGTTTTTAGGCTGTCCCTGCGTGCCACCTTGACACTGTCCCAATACGCCTTGGCACTATCCCTTCGCGCCACCTTGACGCTGTCCCAATACGCTTTGGCACTATCCCTACGTGCCACTCTGACGCTGTCCCAATACGCTTTGGCACTGTCCCTGCGGGCGAGGCGGATGCTATCCCAATTGGGTGTCTGGTGTTTTGTGTCTGGTGTCTGGTGGTGGGGTGCTAAGAGGTTGACTGTCAGCATAATTCCGCCCAACAATACCAGCAAAAGCAGCAGACCGATAATTTGTTTCTTCTCCATTTTGAGTGCAAAGATACAACTTTTTTATCAAATACGCAAATATATGTGTTAAAATTTGCGTATATCAAATTTTTTTACTACCTTTGCAGTCGATTTTAACGGGTTTGACGAAAAACAAGATGATCTCTCACAGATTTCACAGATTAACACAGATGATCTTATAATTTATGATCTCTTTTGATTTTTGTATTGTTTAGTTGAGTAAACTCCCCTATCCAATAACAAAAACGCAAAAGAAAAAAGGATGACTCCGCTACACTACATCATCCGCACCGCACTAACGTGCGTTGCCATAATAAATTATGGTGAGACGAATTCCGCAGATGCGGGTGTGGCCGGAGTTTCGATATATCGAGAACGATAGTGAGCGATAGGAGAAACTAGGTATTCCTAGGACGCTGCGCTGACTAGGAAGGACTAGGAGAAACAAGAACCCGCATACAATGCGGGAGAAAATGACCGAAAAAGCGCGCATATAATGCACGCAAAAAGGACATAACATCCACTCGCGAATGCTCGCGGCGCAAGACAACGCGCGCAAAGATGCGCGACACAAAAATGCAAATAATGTACGGTCAGCGACCACAAGGCGCTTGAGGAGCACAGACTGACTTCCGTAAAAACAGTAGTGTCCCCGCCGCTGGGTCGGTGGGGGTAGGGGCGACGCAATGGGGCGTCGGTTTTCGAGGAAGTGCAGTCGGAGCGGACGAAAAATAACGGCCGTACCTGTAGGCGAGAGGGAGCGCCCCGCGGCAAGGGGCAACAAGATGCCCCGACGAGCGAGGGAGAGGGACGATGCATTGTAAGCGAGCGAAGCGAACGAACGAGGCAGAGAATAGGACTGACTAGGACTTCCTAGGAAGGACTAGGAGGGACTAAGAAGGACAAGGAGAAACAAGAACAAATGAAAAATATACGTAACTTTTGTATTATTGCCCACATCGATCATGGTAAATCGACTTTGGCGGACCGCATGTTGGAACTGACCCACACGGTGGACGTCAAGAAGATGGAGAATCAGGTGCTGGACGATATGGACCTCGAGAAAGAAAGGGGTATCACCATTAAGTCGCATGCCATTCAGATGCAGTGGCACGACCATACCCTCAATCTCATTGACACTCCGGGGCATGTGGACTTCAGTTATGAGGTCAGTCGCTCTATTGCCGCATGTGAGGGTGCCATCCTCGTGGTGGACGCTACGCAAGGCGTGCAGGCGCAAACGATCAGTAACCTGTACCTAGCCATTGAGCACGATTTGGAGATCATTCCCGTTATCAATAAATGCGACATGGAGAACGCCATGCCCGACAAAGTGGAGGACGAGATCATCGACCTTATCGGTTGTAAGCGTGAGGAGATACTGCGCTGCTCTGCCCGAACGGGTGAGGGCGTAGAAGCCATATTAGACGCTATCATCGACCGCATCCCTGCTCCCTTGGGTGATCCGAATGCTCCGCTGCAAGCCCTTGTCTTTGACTCGGTCTTCAACTCCTTCCGCGGTATCATCGCTTATTTCCGCATTGTGAACGGAACGATTCATTCGGGCGATCTGGTTCGCTTTGTGAACACGGGCAAAGAGTACGATGCCGATGAGATAGGTGTTCTCAAACTCGACATGCAACCCACTAAAGAACTGAGTGCGGGCAATGTAGGTTATATCATCAGTGGTATCAAGACCTCGACGGAAGTGAAAGTGGGTGACACCATCACGCAAGTTGCGCGCCCGTGCGAGAAAGCGATTGCGGGTTTTGAGGAGGCCAAACCGATGGTCTTTGCCGGTGTCTATCCTATTGAGGCAGAAGACTACGAGGACTTGCGTGCCTCGCTGGAGAAACTGCAACTCAACGACTCGTCGCTTAGTTTCTCTCCCGAGTTGTCGGTAGCATTAGGGTTCGGTTTTCGTTGCGGATTCTTGGGACTGCTCCACATGGAGATTGTGCAGGAGCGATTAGACCGCGAGTTTGATATGGAC
Organism: Paludibacteraceae bacterium; assembly: GCA_045599545.1. Taxonomy (GTDB): domain Bacteria; phylum Bacteroidota; class Bacteroidia; order Bacteroidales; family Paludibacteraceae; genus Colicola. The sequence continues at coordinate 23,467 of JAZRWG010000070.1, forward strand.
GTGATAACGACCGTTCCTAATGTGAGTTACAATGTATATTTGAAGGACGGCAAGATGGTGGAGGTGCATAATCCTGCCGGCATGCCGGATCTGACGGAGATAGACCGTATTGAGGAACCCTATATCCGAGCCTCGATTATTACCACGAGTGCGTTTATCGGTCCGATCATGACGCTATGCCTTAGCAAACGCGGTGAACTGGTCAAGCAGGAGTATATCTCGGGCGATCGAATGGAGTTGCTTTTTGACATGCCGCTTGGGGAGATCGTGATTGATTTCTACGATAAACTCAAATCGATTAGTAAGGGTTATGCCAGTTTTGACTGGCACCCGAATGGGTTCCGTCCCAGTAACCTCATTAAGTTGGACATACTGCTTAACGGCGAACAAGTGGATGCGTTATCAACATTAACCCACCGCGATAATGCGCTCGATTTTGGTCGGCGCATGTGCGAGAAACTCAAGGAGTTATTGCCGCGTCAACAGTTCGATATCGCCATTCAGGCCGCCATCGGCGCGAAGGTGATTGCCCGCGAAACGGTCAAGCAGGTGCGTAAGGATGTGCTCGCCAAGTGTTATGGCGGTGATGTGAGCCGTAAGCGCAAACTATTGGAGAAGCAGAAAAGGGGAAAGAAGAGGATGAAACAGATCGGTAATGTAGAAGTGCCGCAAAAGGCCTTCCTTGCGGTACTGAAATTAGACTAACTTAATATAAAATTATGGAACATATGTTAATGCCCGCTTGGGCGATGATCCCCTTTGTGGTGATGCTACTCGCTATTGCGATTGGTCCTATTATTGCCGAAAAATTTTGGGAGAAAAACACAAACAAACTCCTCGTTTCGGTTGTTTTAAGTCTTCCTGTCATTGCTTTTCTACTGATGCGGCGCATGGGCGAGGCGTTGGTGGACACGGTCTTTTTTGACTATGTACCCTTCATTCTGCTGCTACTTTCCCTATACGTGGTGACCGGTGGCATCCATTTAGGAGGAGATATCAAAGCCAAACCAATTATCAACACGTTGTTCTTGGCCATCGGTTGGATACTCGCCAGCCTTATGGGAACGACCGGTGCGGCGATGCTCCTCATTCGTCCCGTTCTGACTACCAACCAGCAGCGCGAACATAAGATGCACACGGTGCTTTTCTTCATTGCCCTTGTGGCTAACTGCGGCGGACTGCTCACGCCCCTGGGAGATCCTCCCTTATTCATGCTCTTCCTCCGTGGGGCATCGTTTACGTGGTTTGCTACTATGTGGGGACCGTGGTTGTTCACGGGTGCTATCTTGCTATTGCTCTATTTCTTGGTAGATACTTATTTCTATCGTAAGGAGGATTGGGTGAACCTCTCGGCGGATAGCCGCGAACAGGAACCGATCTCGGTTACGGGTAAGATTAACTTCCTCTGGCTTGTCGGTATCATTGCCAGTGTAGCCTTTATCAACAGCGGTTTTATTAAAGCAATGGGCGAGGAAAACGCTCCTATTTATATCAAATACCTACGCGAGATGGTGCTCGTTGTTCTGACCGTGCTGTCGCTCGTAACTACCTCAAAGAAGGTTCGCTACGAGGATAATAAGTATAGTTGGGATTCTATCTTAGAGGTGGCAGCGTTGTTCATTGGTATTTTCGTAACGATGGCACCGGCACTTATCTTCCTCAAGCAGCACGCTTCGGATTTAGGTTTCACGCATGTTTGGCAATATTACTACTCCACGGGAGCCCTCTCCGCTTTCTTGGACAACACGCCCACGGCGGTGGCTTTCCACTCGATGGCAACAGGATTAAGTCCTGAGATTATGGCTTCTATGGATACTACCTTGGTGGCGGGCATACCGCAGATACTGCTCAAGGCTATTTGTATCGGAGCCGTCTTCTTTGGTTCGATGACGTATATCGGTAACGGACCTAACTTTATGGTTAAATCCATTGCCGAAGCCAATGGCATTAAGATGCCCTCCTTCTTTGGGTATATGATTAAGTTCTCGCTTATTGTGCTATTGCCTATTTATATTTTGGTACAAATTATCTTCCTATGAGCCTTGTAGATAACGTTATAGCTTGGTATTCCGCTCACATGAACTACGCCTCAATTGCGGCGTTGATGGGTATTGAATCGTCTTTTATTCCTTTTCCCAGTGAGGTGGTTATTCCGCCGGCAGCCTTCGTGGCCTCCGATCCGGCTTCGGCACTTTATGTGAGCGACACATACCTCATTAATGTGGGGTTGATTGTGCTCGTGGGCACGATCGGTGCGATGGTGGGAGCGATTGTTAACTACGTGTTGGCTTTGTGGTTGGGACGGCCTATTATCTATAAGTTTGCGGACAGTAAGTTAGGCCATCTGTGTCTGCTCAGCAGCGAGAAGATACAGAAAGCGGAGAACTACTTTAATGACCACGGCAAGGTGTCCACGTTTGTAGGACGACTCATTCCGGCTATTCGTCAACTCATCAGTATTCCGGCAGGACTGAGTCGTATGCACTTTGGTCAGTTCCTGCTATACACGTTCCTTGGCGCTTTGATTTGGAACACTATTTTGGCAGCATTGGGTTATGTAGCGAACGGTCAGATGGACCTCATCAAAGAATATAGCCACGAACTAAGCGTGGCTATACTAGTAGTGGTTGGCGTAGTCGCGATTGCGCTTGTCGCCAAATATCTTATCAAGAAAAAGAAGGCTTAGTGTCTTCTCAACCAACCACCAAAGCGTGGACGGTTGTGTTCCTCTTCATCAAAGATGATAACCCCATCTTCGGGTTCTTGCGGTTGTTCCGGTGTCTCCGGCGTTTCCTGCTCTTGCGGCTCTTCCGGCGTTTCCGGCTCTTCCGGTGTTGCCGGTTGTTCCGGTTCTTCCGGTTGTTCCGGCGTTTCCGGGGTCTCCGGCTCTAAGGTTTCACTTTCACTTTCACTCTCACTTTCCACTTTCACTTCTGTGGAACCGATGTAGTCATACACTTCGTAACCGGTAGCAATGATGGTAACGCGAACGGCATCGCCTAAGGTGTCGTCCAGCGATGCACCCCACTGCACTTCCACATCGTCGCCCACCTCTTTGATGAAGGCATTGATCTGGTCGATCTCCTGCATCTCAATGGCATATTCTTGCGAGCAATAGAACTGGAGCAGGATACGTTTAGCTCCGTGTACATCGTTATTGATAAGCGGCGACTCCAAGGCATTGTGGATTGCGTTTTCGATTCGTTTTTCGCCCGAAGCGGTACCTACATTCATAATGGCCACATTACCATCCTTCAAGGTATTGTAGACATCGGCAAAGTCGGTGTTGATATAGCCAGGAATGGTGATGATCTCCGCAATCGAGCGGGCAGCATTGCACACCACATCATCGGCTTTCTTAAAGGCATTGAGGAGGTTAAAGTCGGGGTAGATTTGCTTGAGTTTTTCGTTATTGATAACGAGCAATGCATCTACGCTTTGAGCCAGGTTCTCGATTCCTTTTTTGGCCTTGTCCATCTTGATTTTTCCTTCAAAGACAAACGGAATGGTAACGATACCCACGGTTAGGATTCCCATTTCTTTCGCCACCGAAGCCACGACTGCGGTAGCACCCGTTCCGGTACCTCCGCCCATGCCGGCGGTGAGGAAGAGCATTTGCGTGCCATCGTTCAAGGCTTCGCGGATACGATCCCTATTCTCCTCGGCATATTGCTGCGCTTTCTCGGGATGTCCTCCGGCACCCAAACCGGGGCCTAATTGTAACTTAGCCGGAACCGCCGACTTGCTTAACGCTTGCTTGTCCGTATTACAAACCAGCAGAGAGACTCCTTCTATACCCTGCTCAAACATGTGGTTCACGGCATTGCATCCGCCTCCACCGACACCCATTACTTTGATAATGGCATCCTCTTGAATATCGAGGTCAATGGGCATAATGTTCGTATCTGTATCCATAATGATAATGATTTATTCGTTAGAAAATAAAGTGATGGCAGTATCCTTAATTTTGTCCACCAGTTTGGGTGGTTTGACCAGTTCGCCCTTATGCGTGTCGCGGTAAGAAGCACCCAAAAGCAGCGTTCCTACCAACGACGAATAACGGGGTGATAAGTATTGCTCCTCGGTATTGCGATCCACCAATAAATCGTGGGCACCATACATAGTGGTAAGTCCCGTCAGGGATTGAAGATAGGCATCAAGACCGCAGAGCATAGAGGCACCGCCGGTGATATAGATGGTCTTTATTCGATCTTTATATTTGTCTAACGATTCCAACAAGGGTCCCAAGGTCTCTTTGAGTTTGGATTCAATAAGGTCGGTTATTTCGGTGCTCGTTATTTGCAACTCGCCGCCCAGTTCTTGGGTTGCCTTGAGGCGTATATGTAAGTTCTTTTGGACATAGGAAGCGGACGCATACCCATATTCGCATTTCAGTCTCTCCGCCGTTGCCATGGATATGCCTTGCTGCGCCAGCAGGTCGGAAATATGGTTTCCTCCTAAGGGCACTACCTTATGGAATAAGTATTCCGTACCCTTATAAATAGACAGGGCGGTTGTTTGTGCTCCGAAATCGAATACGGCGCATCCCTCTTGCAGCACCCGTGCCCCATCCTCTTGGGCAAAAGCGGAAAGGAGGACATCGGGGCGAACGAAGGACTGCTCCACCGAACGCATGGCCTGATCGAAACTCTTATCGATTTTATCGGCGACTTCTTGTTTGGTGACAAAGGCGGTGTAATGTCCCTCAATGAGGGTGCCGCGCTGGGTCTCGGTAACCAGGTCGTCCCACAAGAACTCCTCGCCATCCAGGAGGAAATAGGCAGGCACAACGCCGATAACGGCATATTCGGGGTATTTATTATTGATTTTATCAAAGCACTCCTTCTCCATTTCGCCCAATTGGGCTTTGGTGATGCGGGCACTATGCACATTATCGCGCTTAGACTGCACCGGCGTTATCATCATCGGCGTACCGCCCACGGGCACAAAAGCCGTAGGAAGCGATTCCGCACCGACACGATTACTCAGTTTATTGAGCACCTCGGCAATCATATAGCCTACATTGCCGGACTGAATGATATTGCCCTTCTCTATGCTGGGAAATTTCTCACTTTCCTCCACACCTAAAATATGGAAAATACCATTCTCCAGTCGCTTGGCGGCCATAGCGCGCACGCCGCTGCTTCCCAATTCCACTGCCACTAAGGGCAACGATTCCGTTCGCTGATTCTTCCTAATCATAATACATTATCCTTTTCACTGTCACTTACTCTCTCCCGATTACTTGGTCTTTATACCGAATATCGATCTCCTTATACGTCTTCCCTCCTACTCGAACCATCTGCTCTTCGAACACGCGCAGTTTGTTCATCTTGCTTTCAAACTGCTGTCCGTCGCCCACGATTATCCGCAGTCCGGACTTATCCACGAGCACGATGGTTTTATCGTTCTTCACCTCTATTTTCTCTATTCTATCTTTCCAATAGATCCGATCCATGAGCCACTCCACCATGTCCGCGAGCACCGTCTTGGCGAGTTGTTCGTTTCCGTTTCCCGTTACCCAGATCAGTGGTGTGGTCACGCGCGAAGAGGTGGGCATATGCAATCGGTCGGTATCAATATAATATGCTCCGCTTTGCGTTTTCACCCCTAAAAGGGGGATGCGTTGGGTTAGATGTACCTTAACCCGACCTTGGGTCGTTACAAAGCACTGCGCTTTTCTCACCATCGGATGCAGGGTCACGCAGGCTTCAATGGCTTGGGTGAGAACCTTGTCTATCGTTTTGCCCTCGGGATTGAGGTTGGTGTTGCGCATGAGGTTTGTCAGTTCCTCCGGGGTCACATATTGACGCTCCAGCGAATCCTCTATCACCCATTCCACCGAAGTGCAGGGGGTTTGTTTGGGTCGCGTAGAGAACCACGCCGCCGCCCAAATAAGGTAGCCTCCAATCAGAACCACTACCAATGCCAAAATAATATACTTAATTACCTCTTTCAACTCTCAACTAGACGGCTTCTTTAAACTTTCAAATAATCGTGCCCCTTGGGGGCTAAGAACTTTAAACTAAGACTCGGCACGAGTCTATCGATATCCCCTGCTCCGATGGTCATTAACGCGGTGGGTTGTTTGGGGTCTATATGTTGGTACAACCAGTCCACCAGATTGGCTTTCTCCACGAGGGTGGTGGGGCATGTTATTTGGTTCATCAGCATCTGCGAGTTCACGCCTTCGATGGGCAGTTCGCGCGCAGGGTAGATGGGCAGTAGTACCACTTCGTCCAATTCGCTGAGCACCTTGGCAAAACCCTCGGCAAAGTCGCGCGTTCGGGTGTAGAGATGCGGTTGAAAAACTCCTATGGTGTGTCTTCCGGGGAAGAGTTTACGAATCGAATCAATGGACGCCGCTATCTCCTGCGGGTGGTGGGCATAATCGTCTATATAAGCCAGCGATGGGGTGTTAATGAGGATATTAAACCGCCTCCACACGCCGGCAAAGGAAGCCATGCCTACTTTAAGTTCTGCTTCTGTTACCCCATTGAGCCATGCTACCGCCATAGCAGCTGTGGCGTTCTCAATATTCACCCACACGGGAGCGCCTAAATCAATATCCCAAACCACCGAAGTGGGGGTGTGAAAATCGAACATAATCTTTCCCTCGCTCACACGGATATGATCGGCATAAAAGTGTGCCTCGCTATCCTCTACGGCGTAGGTATATATTTTCGTTCCGGCTTGCATGCGAGGCGTTAGTGGCAGTCCTTTTTTGATTACAAGGGCGGACTGAATAAGACTCGTATAATGCTCAAAACTCTCGCGATAAGCCTCAGGGGTTCCGTATATATCCAGATGGTCCGGATCTACCGCCGTTATCACCGACATATAGGGGGTCAGTTGATGGAAAGAGCGGTCATACTCGTCTGCTTCTACCACCACGTAGTTACTCTCTTTGTTCACCAAGAGGTTCGATTGGTAGTTATTGCTAATGCCCCCTAAAAAAGCATTCGTGCCCACCGACGATTGATACAATAAATGGGCGAGCATAGTGGAAGTGGTCGTTTTGCCATGGGTTCCCGCTACGCAAAGGGCTTTCATCTGGCGCGTAACCGCTCCCAATATCTCCGCCCGCTTAACGATATCATAATGCTGCTCACGCAGCCACGTATAAAGTTTACTATCCTCCGGCACAGCGGGGGTGCGAACAATCAGACAAGAGGTCTTGTTAAGCGCCCATGCAGGAATGCACGATTCGTCGTCTTCGTAGGTGATCGTAATCCCTTCCTTCTCCAAGGCTTTCGTAAGCGGAGAGGGAGTGCGGTCATAACCGGCACACCGGTACCCGCGCGACGCGAAATAGCGCGCCAGCGCACTCATACCTATTCCGCCAATACCGAGGAAATAGAAGGACTGAATGTTGTTATTGAGCGTCATTTATGCCACACACTTTATAAAAATTGCGCAAAGATACAAAAATATTTGCATAATTGCAAATTTTGTTGTAATTTTGCAGTCGATTTCTTTAGAAACAGTCAAATTGTGCATAAATAGTAAATCATAAATAATATGGCAACACAAGAAGAAACATTCAAAAAACTCGTAGCGCACTGCAAGGAATATGGTTTTGTATTCCCCAGCAGCGAGATCTATGATGGTTTGGGCGCTGTGTATGACTATGGTCAGAACGGCGTAGAGTTGAAGAACAATATCAAGCGTTATTGGTGGGATTCGATGACCCTGCTGCACGATAACATCGTGGGCATTGACGCTGCCATCTTTATGCACCCTACCACGTGGAAAGCCTCCGGTCACGTTGATGCGTTCAATGACCCGCTCATTGACAACCGCGACAGCAAGAAACGCTATCGCGCTGACGTGCTCATAGAGGATCAACTGGGTAAGATTGAGGAGAAAATAAACAAAGAGGTCGAGAAAGCCGCTAAGCGTTTCGGTGAGAGTTTTGACGAAGCTATGTTCCGTCAAACCAACCCTCGCGTGCTGGAGCACCAAGCCAAATGGAATGCCCTGCACGAGCGTTACAGCAAGGCCATGAACGACATGAACCTCGACGAGTTGAAGCAGATTATTCTTGATGAGGAGATCGTTTGCCCTATTTCCGGTACCCGTAACTGGACGGACGTGCGTCAGTTCAACCTCATGTTCCAAACGGAGATGGGCAGTACCGCTGATGGTGCGATGAAGATTTACCTCCGTCCCGAGACGGCACAAGGTATCTTCGTTAATTTCCTCAATGTGCAGAAGACCGGCCGCATGAAGATTCCGTTCGGTATTGCCCAGATTGGTAAGGCGTTCCGTAACGAGATAGTAGCCCGTCAGTTCGTGTTCCGCATGCGTGAGTTCGAGCAGATGGAGATGCAGTTCTTCGTTAAGCCGGGCACGGAGATGGAGTGGTTCAAGCATTGGAAGGCTTTCCGCCTCAAATGGCACCAAGCCCTTGGGTTAGGTGACGAAAAATACCGCTACCACGACCACGAGAAACTGGCTCACTATGCCAATGCCGCTACGGATATTGAGTTCCTCATGCCTTTTGGATTCAAAGAGGTAGAGGGTATCCATAGTCGCACGAACTTTGACCTCAGTCAGCACGCTAAGTTCAGCGGAAAGAAGATTGAGTACTTCGACCCCGAAATGAATGAGAGTTACACTCCGTTTGTGATTGAGACGTCTATAGGTGTTGATCGTATGTTCCTTTCGATTATGTGCGCAGCATATAAGGAGGAGCAACTCGAAGGAGGTGACACTCGTGTGGTGCTCAACCTGCCGCCCGTTCTCGCTCCCGTTAAGGTGTGCGTCATGCCGCTCGTTAAGAAAGATGGTCTGCCCGAGAAAGCACAAGAGATTGTTGAGATGCTCAAGTACGACTTCAAGAC
>JAZRWG010000071.1:0-23514 GCA_045599545.1 Paludibacteraceae bacterium
TAAAGTAATACTTAGGCGTTACGGTTACAATCACACTTACGATACTATCACAACCGGTTACACGACTTGTCAATGTATCGTAGTAGGTTCCTTGAGTCTTATACATCTTACCATAATACTCCATACTATCCCCTTGACAAATCATCAAGTGCTCAGTACCATAAGAGATGGGCAATACGGTTAAGTTCAACACGAAGATACTATCATAGCCTGCCATTGTTTTTAGAGCATCCGTATAGCAGCCGGTTTCGTTATAATAATTTCCACGCCAATAGTAGTTGTCATTGCTGCAAATCGTTTCCTTAACGGTATCACGATAAGTAGGATAAACGATGAGGGTCAAACGATAGATACTATCGCAACCATCGATGGTCTTCTGTTTATCTTGGTAGAGTCCTGATGTAGTGAAGACCATATCCTCTCCGTGTTCATCCTTATGGCCTGCCCAAATGAATGGATGTTGGTCATCGGTTGTTTCTGTTTGTTCAAACAAGTATTTTTGTTTTTGGGTATAGACAAACTCAATGATACTATCGCAACCAAAGGCATTGGTCAAGGTATCGTAGTATACACCGGCTTGTTTAATCCACTTGTTATCGAAGAAGACACTATCGCCCTCGCAAGTAGAAGCATTGATGCGTACATGCGAAGTATCTTTCACTTGGAGACGTAATTCGTAGATAGAGTCAAAACGATGAATAGTCTGTTGTCTATCATAGTAAGTACCCGTTTCGTATAGCATTTGGTTATGCCACAAGAATGGGGTCTGACAAGCGCAGATAATGGTATCGGTAATGTAGTGGTAGGTCGGATAGACGTTCAACGTCAACTCGTAGATACTATCGCAACCAAAGACTGAAGTTTGGAGGCTATCATAGTACGTACCCAGAGCATTGAGATTGCGACCATGCCACTCATAGACAGCACCTTGGGCAATATTCTTCGTTTCACGGAAATAGTACGACTGCGTCATATTGACAACGTATTGATAGATACTATCGCAGCCCTTAGACGTAACCAGCGAATCCGTATAAACACCGGCCTTCTTAATCCATTGACCGGCTAATTGAACGGAATCGCCTTGACAGAGAGTATATTCCGAAGAGAAGAAGTAAGACGAATCCATCGTAACAACGAGTGTGTAAATGCTGTCCTTATAATCGCGCGCGTAGTAGTGGTACAGATTTGCCGTACCCGAGGTGCGCAAACTATCCACATAAACACCTGCGTTCCAAATAGATTGGGACTGCTTATGTCCATCAGGCCATTCGTGTTGGTAAGCCACATCATGGGGTTGGCAGATGTGGATACTATCGCGGAAAGCATAGGTCTTATCCACAATCAGTTTCAGGGTCAAAATGCTGTCACAACCGCAAGCAACGGTCTTAACAGTATCATTATAAACACCTGCAGCGGTCAAGATTTTGCCTCCCCATTCATAGGAACTATTATCCGGAATATGTTGAATGATTGTATCCGGACGATAGGTCGGATACACTTCGCTTATTATCCAACGAACGATACTATCACAGTTATCCTTCTCCGATTCTAAAGGATTGAGAATCGGGCTTTGAATGGTATCGTAATAAGTGGTAGGCTGATCTGCATAAACCCAACGTTTGGTACCGGGCAGCCACAGAGAGTCATTCTCACACATGGCAATGGTAGTGTCCTTCGCATTGCGAACCTTAACCTTGAAATAGTGGATGTTATCGCAACCCCAAATGATGGTATCATTCATCGGACTAACCGTGATACCATTATACAACTCACTAATCGCCGGATCGTGCGCACGACCTAAAACAAGAGAATCGCCGGCGCAGATAACTACGGAGTCGCTTTCCATCAAATCGGGCTTTAAGCGTAGGAAGAGTTCTGCTACGCTATTGCATTGAGTCTCCGATTGCAACGAAACTGCGTACATTCCTTCGTTGATAATCTTATAGCCATGGAAGTAATATCCCACTGCCAAGTCTGTTTCACAGATTACCTCGGATTTTGATTCAAATACATGAGGCAATACATTCAGTTCTAAACGAACAATGGAGTCACAACCATGAACTGTCCTTAGTGTATCAATATAAGTTCCTGTAGTCGAACACGGTTTGCGATAATTAAACCAGTAAGGAGCGTCTTGTTCGCAGATGGTTACCGAGAGTGTGGTATCATACGTTGGGAAGACTGCCAATTCGATAGAATAGATACTATCCTCGCCTAAAGCGGTGAACAAACTATCATAATAAATACCCGATTCGGTCAATGTCTTACCACGCCAAATGATAGCATCATGTCCGGAAGAACACAACGTGTCATGCTCAATGGGGAAATCATAACGTTGTGCTTGCAGCAAGACTAATCGGTTAATGGAATCGCAACCGGCAGCTGTCTTGTTGTTGATAACATAAACACCGGGAGTGGAGTAAGTATTGCCATCCTCCGCCCAAATATAAGTAGGATGAGACTGCGACAAATAAGCGGTATCAATCTTATAATATTTAGGTAATACATTCAGCTGGACATGAATAATGCTATCGCAACCATGTATCGTTTTAAGCGTGTCCGTATAGGTTCCCGATTCGGTGTAGCGTTTGCCGTAGAACTCATAATAACTGCCTTCTTCACATACCTCCAACGGAATCGTTTGCTCATATTCTTTATTTATCGTCAATACGATACGATAAATAGAATCCTTATGATTAACCGTCTCATAGCGTTGCTCATAGACACGTGTTTGTCCCGCCTCATGATTCAACGGGATAGCGGTCGTATCATTCAGTCGCCAGATATATGGTGCCTCACATTGGCAAATCGTTGTATCACGTTCAAACATATAAGTAGGATAGAAGACGGCTACCAACTCATATATCGAGTCACACCCCGTAGCCGTAGAATGTATATCGTGATACGTTCCGCTTTGGGTTATCGTCTGACCATGCCATGTGAAGGTCTGTTGATTGCTCAACTCTATCGTATCCGACGAGAAATAACGCTTTTGCTCATTGATAATCACAATAATCGTACTATCACAACCTCCAACGGTCCGGAGACGAATCGTATCCGTGCCCGATGTAGTATACGTGCTGTCACCGAATCTCACTGAACTTCCCTCACAGAAAGAGAGGTATTGGTACTGAACATAAGAAGGAAGTACGGTTAACGTCAAGTGATATACCGAGTCCATGCCATACATACTTGTATAGGGCTTCGTAAAGGTATAAACACCCGTCGTATCTTCGCTTATCTTCAATCCCTGCCATTCATAGATTTCGCCTAAGCACATGTTCGCTTTCTCATAGAACGTATAGGCAGAGTCAACAATCAAGGTCAACGTATAGGTGCTATCACAACCATTCACCGTTGTTCCGGGAACAATGTACGTTCCCGTTTCACTATACTCGTTTCCGCGCCAAGTATAAACGCTATCCTTTTTTACATGAACCGTATCATTAAAACGATAACTCTCATACTCCTTAATAACCACCTCTATGACGCTATCACAGCCATTCGCCGACGGAATATAAATCGTATCCCTACCGGCTTTTGAATAATTCTTATTATGATAGGTCACATTCTCCCCCGGACAAATAGTTATGATCTGTTGCGCCCAAGGCTTATTCCTAACGGTCAAAGTCAGATAATAGGTCGAATCCATACCATATTGGGTCGAATAATTAACCTTGTAATTATACTGTCCTTCTGCCGCTTCCTTAATCTTCAAACCTTGCCACTCAAACACGTCACCCAAACAAGCAACTGCCGTATCATGGAAGGTATAGGCCGAATCCACAATCAACATCAACGTATACGTACTATCACAACCATTCACCGTCGTAAACGAATTATAGTAGCGTCCCGCCTCTGTATATTCATGACCATTCCACATATAGCGGCCACCCTTCTTAATGTGCACCGTTTGTTCGAAATTATAACTCGGGTACTCCGACACAATCACCTCAATTAGACTATCACACCCCGTGGCACTAAGCAACCGAAGGGTATCACGACCAGCCTGTGTATAAACGTGATTGTTGAAGCTAACGCTTCCACCCGGGCACATAAAGAACTGCTTCTGCTCAAAATAAGACGGATAAATGGTCAATTCCAAATAATACGTCGAGTCGGCTCCCTGCACCGTGGCGTAGTTAACGTGGTAGTTATAGACACCGGCCTCAGTCTCATTTATCTGTAAGCCCTGCCATTCGAAAGTCTGATTAACGCAAGCATTGGCTTTCTCATAGAAAGCATAGACCTTATCCTCAATGACCGTCAGCACATACGTACTATCGCAGCCATAGACAGATATTTGTTTATCTTTATAGACGCCACCTTGTGTGATGGTTTGACCATGCCAGTTCAGTTCTTCACCTTGTTGCAAATGAACAGTGTCTTGGTATATATACGTTGGATACTCTTTGATAATGAGTTCCACGATACTATCGCAACCATTCACACTATTGAAACGAATGGTATCTTTACCCTCTTGGTTATACGTCTTACCATTGTAGGAAACGCTCGTTCCGTGACAGAAATACAACGGTTGTTGCTGCCAATACAACGGCATTACTTCCAAATGCAAGTGCATCGTAGAGTCATTGCCATATTGGTTCATATACGTCACCTCGTAATTATGTACACCCACTTCTTTATAGACATTTCCCTGCCAAACAACGGAGTCACCATAGCAGATAGTAGCGGTTTCATAAATATCGTCCTTATGTTGAACATTCACCTTCAAGTAATACGTACTATCGCAACCGCCGGTAGAGATATGCTCGTCCTTATACTCGCCCGAACCGGTGATCGTCTGTCCGTGTCCGACCCACTCATAGGTCTCTGTATCCCATATCGTAATCGTATCGTAGAAAGCATAGACCGGAGCCTCGTTGATAATCAACTCAATAATACTGTCACATCCCGTTGAACTGGTCATATGTACCGTATCACGACCTGACTTGGTATAGGTCTTTCCGTTAAACGTTATGCTCTTGTCATGGCAGAAACTCAAGCTTTGTATGGTCCAATATTTAGGAAGAATCGTTAAGTGCAAATGCATGATAGAATCCGTTCCGGCAACGTTCTTGAAGGCCTTTTCGCGGATATACTCACCCGGCTCTTTGAACGTCTCTTCCTCCCAAGTATACGTCTCACCATAGCACAGGGTGGTATCCTTGTAGATATGATCCACATAATAGAGTTGAACATACACTTCATAGACACTGTCACAACCATTAACCGTTTGGTTCTCGTCCCTATATGCTCCTCCGGCAGACAGCGTCTGTCCGTGCCACTCTACCGTCTTGCCTGCCTCCAATTGAATGGTGTCATAGTGATAGAACGGATAAGCCTCCGTCACAATCACCTCCACGATACTATCGCAACCATGGCTACTCGTGAAGGTCATGGTATCGCGACTTGCCTTCGTATAAGTCTTGCCGTTATACTCTATCCTACTACCTTGACATAAGGAGAGGTACTCAATAACCCATGGTCGGGGATGGACCTCCAAATGCAAGTGCATGATGGAGTCATTACCCGCTTGATTCTTATACGATGCCGTATAATCTCCCGAGAGGGTATAATCCTTCCCTTCCCAAGTGTACTTACTTCCTTCACAAATGGAAATCGTTTGATAGAAGTGATCCACATGTACCATTTGTACATAGACGGTAAAGATACTATCACAACCATACTCATCCGTGTAGGTTCCTCCCTCTGTGATGGTTTGACCACGCCATTCCAACGTCTTCCCCTCCTCCAAACGAACTGTATCCTTATAATAAATCGGCGTTTGAGCATTAATAATAACCTCTACCACACTATCACACCCAAGAGCCGTAGCGTAATATAAAGTATCGCGCCCCGATTTCGTGTACGTCTTACCATTGAAGGACACGTTCATTCCGTCACAAATAGAAAGCTGTTGTATGGTCCAATACTTGGGTTGAATGGTAACCTTCAAGTAATAAATCGAATCCGTATTCCAAATGCTGGAATAGGATGCCTTATACTCGTACGTTCCGGCGGCCGGTTCACTCACTTTTTGGCCATGCCAATCAAACACATCACCAAAGCATATGGTTGTATCTTGATAGAAAGCATAAGAAGGTTTTTCATAAACCACCAACACATACACACTATCACAACCGTTCACCGTCTGATAAGAATCCGAGTACGAACCGGCAGCGTTTATATTCTTATTATGCCATTTCACAGATTCGCCTTTTGCAATATAAATCGTATCATAATAGGAATAGGTCGGATATTCGTTAATCGTCAAAATAAGCAAACTATCACAACCATTCTGCGATTGATACACTATCGTATCGCGTCCCTGCTTGTTATAGGTGCGGTCCTTGAAAGTCACATCTCCACCATGACAGAAGTATAAAGACTGATAGGTCTCAGACTTAGGCAATACGGTTACATGCAAATTCAAAACGGAATCCGTTCCTAACGAACTGATTAAGGTCGTTTGATAATCCTTCTCACCCGCCTCTTGAGCATTAATGTACAAATGATTCCAATAAAAGCTTTCTCCTAAACAAACCGTTGTGTCCTTCAAAATCTCATAGGAAGGATCCACGATAAGAGTTAAAGTATGAATGCTATCACAACCATAAATTGATTTATTTGCTATGGTATAAGTACCACCAACTTTATAAATCTGCCCGTGCCACAAATAGGAACTATCTTGCTTGATATGAACAGTATCCCTAAACTGATACGCCGGATACTGCTTGACGATAACCTCAATGGTGCTATCACAACCTGTCACCGAAGGAACAACAAATGTATCCTTACAAGGTTTCGAATAGACCTTTCCATGGAAAGTCACGCTTTCGCCCGGACAGAGAGTAATCACCTGTTGTGTAAAAGGTTTAGGACGAACGGTTAACGCCAGATAGTAGGTCGAATCCGTACCCTTTGTTGAGGTATAGTTAACTTTATATTGGTATTCGCCGGCAGCGGCTTCGCTAATCTTCAGACCTTGCCATTCAACGACATCACCCAAACAGCAAGAAGCCGTTTCATGGAAGGTATAGGCAGAATCCACAACAAGGTTTAACACATAGATACTATCGCACTCGTGAATGGTAGAATAAACCTTCGTATATGTTCCCGTTTGGTTATACTGCTGCCCGTGCCACGTATAAGAGCTATCCTTTTGAATATGAATCTGCTCTTCAAAGCGGTAGGTCGGATAAACGTTAACCACCAAGCGAACTAAACTATCTTCTCCTGTCACTACGGAACGGAGAGAATAGATATAACTACCGGACTCGGATATTGCCACGCTATCATTGACGCGAAGCGTATCTCCTTGACAAATAAACGCATTCTGAATGGGTAAGGTTTGTGCCATAGCCACCGAACTTACCATGAAAGAAACCAAAATGCCTAAAAATATATTTACGATCTTCTTCATACAACTTTACACTTTAAACTTTAAACTTTCCACTTTAAACTTTAAGACTATTGCTGATAGCACATGCAACCTCTATGGTAAACACCACCTCCATGGCGGCTTCCACCAATCATATAGGTTATCTTAACTCCTACCAAATAAGGAACCACTCGTTTCGACTCCATCATTCCGCCAAGGAACGAACTGGGATGTGCCATTGCCGCATTGGTTTCATCCACATGAAGATACATAGCAGAAGAGGACGGACGAACAATGGAATTGATTCCGTACTCAAAATAACCGCCAATCTTCAATACATGGCAAAGAGACGAACGCGTTCCCACCGACGAAAGAATATCGTAACCCACTTCCGCACAAATAGAAACCAACGGATTCGTGGATACAGTTCCTTTCTCCTCAAACTCATATTGCGTATATCCACGCTCCGGCATATCTCGGAAAATAGCATTGTAAATGGGATAATACGCAGAAAAATCGTATTTTCCTTGCGATACAATATTGGGCTGCAAAACAAAACTTAACTTCGGCCCCACACCTACATAAAAGCCCTTTATATAATAACCCACCATCAAGGGGATATCAACCATTGTCCACTTGTTTTGATCTTTTTGCGACAGGATATCATAATGGAACGTGACTTCTTTTCCTTGTTGGTCAAAGCCGGGGCGGGTCTCACTATATTCGTTCAGTGTCAACGAACTACGATGAAATTGAGCACCCGCACCTATAGAGACCCACAATCCCTTATAACGGAACTCATAACCGGCACCGAAAGAACCCCCGACAGCACCCGATGGAGTAACATTCGTTAACGATGTCTGAAGGTTATTGTATCCCACAGAGCCATAAACAAAACCAAAATGATAATTCTCTCCCTTACTTATATGGGCACTTTTCCCATAAACAGAAAGGGTCGGCGACAACAATACCATCGCCAAACAACCTAAATAAAGGACTTTTGATAAACGAGAGTTCATTGTATTAATTTAAATTCGTTAGTTACTGTATATATGTATCTTTTACGTATACGCGGCGCACATGCGGACATATGCACACGCAATTTGGCGGCAAAGATACAACTTTTTTTTCATTCCAACAAATATTATTGCACTTTTTTAGCAAAAATGCCGGAAAACAACACATTATCGCACATATTTTACCCTGCCAAAGACAAAAAAAGCCCCTTTTCTTTCAAAAAAAAGAGCAGAGTCTCCTTGTAAGGGAACTCTGCTCTTTTTTCTGCGGAAAGAGAGGGATTCGAACCCCCGGAACCTCTCAGTTCAACGGTTTTCAAGACCGCCGCGTTAGACCACTCCGCCATCTTTCCAAGGATTATCACTCATCCTTTTTATTTTTCAGGGTGCAAAATTACTGCTTTTTTACGACATATGCAAATTTAATTGCAATTTTCTTGCCTTAACGTGCCATTTTCTCCCCATTTTGACACGATTTCGTCCATAATGGCAAAAACTTCGTGTTTTGTTTCGGCTCTTAACAGAGCAATCCGCGTCTGTTTAAAATCGTACAGTCCTTTGAAAACGGGGGAGTTAGCAAAGTGTCGACGCGAATGCACTATTCCTTTCCGTTCATCCCCTATCCACTCAATCGAACGCTCCACGTGCTCCTTGAGGATAGAGACACACCAGGACATAGACCGCTGCGCTGTAGGACCGCTATCGCTGTAGGACCGCTGCGCTGAAAGATAGTTTTTTATGTCCTCAAAAATCCACGGGCAACCGAAGGTGGCACGTCCAATCATAATGGCATCTACTCCGTACTTATCGAAACATTCCTTCGCGCGCTCGGGCGTGCACACATCCCCGTTCCCTATAATAGGTATGCGCATGCGCGGGTTGTTCTTCACCTCGCCAATAAGCGTCCAATCGGCTTGACCCGTATACATCTGCGCCCGCGTCCGACCATGAATAGCCAACTCGGCAATACCGCAGTCTTGCAGTTGCTCGGCCAGTTCCACGATGATCTTCTGCTCATCGTTCCATCCCAAACGCGTCTTCACCGTCACGGGTATATGTACGGCATTAACAACCGCTTTGGTTATGTCCAGCAGTTTAGGCACATCTTGCAATAACCCCGCTCCTGCTCCTTTACCCGCCACTTTCTTGACAGGACAGCCAAAATTAATATCAATAAAATCCGGTCGAGCCTCCTCCACTATTTGTGCCGCATCTGCCATAGACACGGGATCACGGCCATATATCTGGATGGACACGGGTCGCTCCACATCCGAGATGGTCAACTTACGAGTCGTTGCCGCCACATCTCTTACCAACGCATCAGCGTTGATGAACTCCGTATAGACACGATCTGCACCAAAACGTTTACATAGTAAACGGAAGGCAGGATCCGTGACATCCTCCATCGGGGCTAAATAGACCGGCTTCGCCTGAAGGACCGCTGCGCTGTTAGACCGCTGCGCTGAAGGATTATTTGTATTCATTAGATGTTGAGTGTAGGATATTTGATACGGTGGTGATAGATGGATATCAGACGCTCCTTAAAGACAAGCCGAACATCCTCTAAGTCCTTAAAGGACAGGGGAGTGTCAGAGAACTGCTTTTCCTCCACTTGTTGGTTCGTCATATCCACAATCATATTCCATAACGATTCCTCGGTATAAGCCGATAACGAGCGCGAACGCGCTTCAATAGCATCTGCCATCATGAGGATAGCACCCTCTTTGGTCGTGGGGCGGGGACCTTCATAGCGGAAGAGAGCCTCGTCCACTTGTTCGTTAGGATGAGCATTCACATAGGTGTTATAGAAATAACGGGTCAAGGACGTGCCATGGTGGGTCCGAATAAACTGCACAATAACAGATGGAAGGTGCGCTTTCTGCGCCATGGCCACACCATCGGTCACATGTTGGATAACAACTCCGGCCGCCTGCTTGGGAGCCAGTTCAAGCAGAGGATTCTCCCCACCGTTTTGGTTTTCAATAAAATATTCGGGATGAAGCATTTTTCCTATATCATGATAAAGAGCTCCTGTACGAACGAGTAATGCGTTTGCCCCTATTTTCTTTGCCGCCTCAGAAGCCAGATTACCCACCTGCAACGAGTGTTGGAACGAACCCGGAGCTTTCTGAGCAAACTCCTGCATGAGGTTGGAATTGATATTGGTCAATTCTATTAAAGTAGTAGCGGAAATAAAACCAAACAAGCGTTCAAAAGCCAAGATAAGACCATACGATCCGCATATTACAAGTACGCCGTTGAGGATAATATAGAGATACACACGCCAATCAATCGACAAAACATTAGTGGGAGAAAGGAGGCAAAAGGCCGTATACCCAATCACATACGTGAGCACGACCCAACCGATGGTTTGTACTACCTGACTACGCCGCGACATGTCCTGCATGCTGATGAGCGTGACGGCCCCCACAATGATTTGGACTAATAGGAACTCCAAGGGAACAGACACCGCCAAAGCGCAGATGAGAAGGGTCACTAAGTGTACTATCATCGCGGTACGAGAATCATAAAAAGCGCGCACCACAACCGGAATCCACGCAAACGGGATAAGGTATAGCGGAATCGACGAATAGCGAATCAAGAGGAAAGTGATGGCAATAACGAGCAATGGTAAGATACAAAAGAAAAGCACATCGGACCACTTTTCCATCAAGGTAGAGCACGAAAAATAAAGGTATGCGACAAAGATGGAAACGATAAAACAGATAAGCAAGGCTATTCCGGACATATTCCAACCCTTCTGCTGAGAGGATATCTTATTTTGCTCATAGGTTTTTTTGAGCGATAGAAGAATCTGGACATCGTGTTCGGTTACTATTTCGCCGGTATCTATGATTTTCTCACCGGTCTGCACAATTCCTTGTGTAGGAGAAATAGTGGATAATAGCGATGCCTTCACTTGGGCTGTGGTAGCCGTATCGGGTGTCAGATTCGGTATCATCGTCACCCCAAAATTTTCAAAAGCGGTTTTTGGGGTATAGATTTGCTGCAAGGGGTAGCGTTTGGCTACTTGATTCTCCAGCACACTGATAAAGCGATAGTTTTGCGCCACTAATGCCTGACGATCCTCGTAAGAAAGAACAAGCGGTGAGATAATGGTGTCATTATACACATAGCAAGGAGCAAAGTCTGCCAACAACGATTTTTTTTCCTCTTCCAACTGTTCGGCCGTCTTATAGATGGGGAAATCCGAAGTCGCGGTCAGCAGTTCATACCCCCAAGGTTTACCTACCTCAAAATAGTAGGCAAACTTATTATCATAATGGGGGAAGAGGTATAACACTATTCCAACAAAAACAACAAAAGGTAATAATCTTAAGTAACGTTTCATATTTTCTATCTTAATTTTTTAAAGAAAGTTTCCATGAGGGTTCGGCATTCCTGCTCCAAAACGCCCGTTGTAACTTGCGCTTTAGGGTGTAAGGCTTTTGGAGCAAAGATTGTATATCCGCGTTTCGGATCGGAGGTTCCATAGACAAGTCTTCCCACCTGTGCCCATCCAATAGCACCGGCACACATCACGCAGGGTTCCACCGTGACATATAACGTACACTCGGACAGATATTTACCTCCCAATGTTTGACTGGCTGCCGTAATGGCTTGTATCTCAGCATGAGCCGTAACATCGGATAAAGTCTGAGTGAGGTTATGCCCTCTGCCCACTACTCTATTACCGGCTACGATGATACATCCCACCGGAACCTCGTCCAAATCAAAGGCTTGTTGCGCTTCGACCAAGGCCAATTTCATATAATCATTATCCGTCATTCCAATAAATTACCAATTACCACGATATCCGCTCCGGCGGCAAAAGCCGACAAGACCGCTTCCCTGCTTTTTATTCCGCCTCCCACCAAAAGCAACGTACTCACCTGCTCGCGAACGGATTGAATAATGTCCGTCGGCACGGGACATATAGCCCCGCTTCCCGCCTCTAAATAGGTTGCCTTTTGTCCCAATTGTTCTCCCGCCAAAGCGGTAGCCACAATAGCCTCCTTATCTTGAGGATTTAAGGGCGTAGTACCACTCACTTTTTGAACGGAGGTTACCTTGCCGCCATCAATTAAAATATACCCCATGGGTATAACCGATATATGCAGTGCCTGAATCTTTCTTGCCGCAGCCACATGTTTTCCTATCAGCATTTCCGGATTGCGTCCGGAGATAACAACAGGCAGAAGCAAAGCATCGGCGCGAGGAGAGAGTTGTTCCTCATTGCCGGGGAAAAGCCAAACGGGCAGAGACAATCCTTTCGCCTCGTCAAAAAAGTGTTCCGTGGATAGGACACCCGTACTTCCTCCCAATAAAACCAAATCCGGAGTCAAACCCAGGTTCTTCAGTTTAGCCACCCTCTCGGTTAAAGAAGGAGTCTGTTTTTGAGGATCAATAAGAATAGCTATTTTACCCATTGCCAAGATTCAATCAATCGTTGTATATCTTTTTCCAAATAGTCATAAACGGGAGCCAGCGAGTCCGCATTCGGGCGGCATTCGCAATACACAGAGGCTCTAAAAAAGTGATGCACCGAATCCGTCAAAAAGAACTGATACACAGAAGCCGCATTCCCTTGCAAGCAGAATAACACGCCATACACGCGCTCATCGTCGTTTACAAAAGCTTGTTCCGGAATAGCCGTCGCTTGTTGAGCATGTTTATATACCAAACTAATCGCATCATTGGTCAACACGTCCAAGTCGTTCTGTATAGCGAAATAGGAACCATGAATAGTGGCATTGAGTGCGGGGTAATAAATATCCATCCAATAACTCCCGTTCGGTTGCGAAGTCACTTGCGCTTGCGCGTTCTCACTCAAGGCGAAGCGGAAGGGAAGAGAGGCGACAGGCGACGGACGACTGGCGACGGGCGGAGAGGGATAGAGGGAGTAGGCGGTATCCGGAGTGGCAATGCGAGCATAGCCATAAGGTTTAGGAATGGCCACGCGATGACATGAGCAGCAAATGCCCCCTATCAAACCGATGAATAGTACTATTTTTTTCATAAAATCCTTAATCACGCTGCAAAATTACAAATAAATTTGCAAATATGCAAATATTTCCTTATCTTTGCACGCTAATTTATAAAAACATGTTGGATTTTTGTTCAATCATACTTACTATTTCGCTTCTCACCGGCAGTTCGGTGACAAAACAAGCCAATATCAGTGTCCAAATAAAAGATTTGGATAGTAACACCATTATCGAAGAACATCGGGCGCAGAATGTGGTGCCTCCGGCTTCGGTTATGAAGACGCTCACCACAGCCGCTATGCTGGAGATGTATGGTCCGGATTTTCGTTTTACCACCACCTTAGAATATACGGGCGCGATAGACGATGGCGTTTTACACGGGGACCTTATTATTCGAGGAGGATGTGATCCCTCATTGGGTGACTTAAAGAAAGGACAAGGGTTCTTTAATAAGTGGATACAAGCCGTTCGGAAAGCGGGAATAAAAAGAATAGACGGGGACATTTGGGCGGACATGAGTCTGCTGGACGCGGAAGCGCAGAATCCGGGTTGGCTCATGGAGGATGCCGCCAATTATTATGCTCCCGGTGTTTTTCCCATCAATTATATGAGTAACACCATGAATGTGGTACTCAAGAGCGGTCCCGTCGGATCGGTAGCCGATGTTATTCGTACCGAACCCCGCTATGAAGACCTGCGCGTTATCAACCATGTCCGTTGCACAGAGATAACGTATGACGGTGCTTTTGTTTATGGTCTTCCTTATAGCAACGAACGCTATATCACAGGAAGCGTTCCCAGTAATCAAGGGCAGTTTGGCGTGAAGAGCGATATCCCCAATCCGGGACTGCTCTTAGCCAAGCATTTCAAACATCGCTTGGAGGAGGTCGGCATTGGGGTGGAAGGAGAAGCCACCTTCCATGCGGAGAAGTTTGCTGCCGAGGGACGGACCCTACTCTATGAACATCTATCAGACCCCTTAGGAGAACTCATTGCTCACACCAATATTTATAGTGATAACCTGTATGCCGAGGCCATGTTCCGCTACATGGGTCTTGCCTATGGCAAACCCGGCACCGTACACAATAGTTGCGAGTTCTTGCGCTCTTTCTGGCAACGCCGTAAAGTGAACCTGCAAGGAGCCATTATTAAGGACGGATGTGGTTTGGCACCCCAGGATGCCATTAGTGCGGAGATGTTCGTACAGTTATTAGAGTATATGAGCAAGAGTGATAATTACGATGTTTGGCTCAACTCGCTACCTATTTGCGGTAAAACGGGAACGGTAAGCGGACTGCTACGAGGAACAGCGTTAGAGGGTCGTGTTTGGGCTAAAAGCGGAACAATTGCCGGAACCAAGAACTATGCCGGTTATATCTTCTTGCCGGACGGTCGGCGATGGGCCTTTGCCATTCTGGTCAATAGTGCCGAAGGCAAAGCACGTAATATCCAACGAGTAATACAAAACTACCTACTCGATGTATATCAGCAAAACCGATAGTACGAATCGCCTCATGCGAGAGTACCTTCCACAAGAAGACGGTTTCTTCATCTCAACCGACTACCAAACGGCCGGACGGGGACAGGAAGGAAATCATTGGGAAAGCGAAGCAGGGAAGAACATCTTAGCCTCCCTCCTTATTCGCCCCAAAGACTTGGACGCGAACAAGCAGTTTAGGTTAAGTATGATGGTCAGCTTAAGTGTAGTGGAAGCCTTGAGTAGTACCCTACTCCCCTACTCCCCTACCCCCCTACTCCCCCTTGCTATCAAATGGCCCAACGATATATATTATAAGGATAAGAAATTAGGAGGGATACTCATTGAGAACATCTTACGTTCGGGGAAGGTCAGCGATTGTATCTTTGGATTAGGGCTGAATGTCAATCAGGAGCGATTTGTGAGCGATGCTCCTAATCCTATCTCCCTGTTTCAAATAACGGGAAAGACGTTTGACAAAGAGGCACTCCTAACACAAATCCGGACGCGGGTTGACGACTATAAACATTGGCTATCGGATGATAGGTACAACGATCTCAAGCAAAATTACCTTCAGTTCCTTTATCACCGCGACGGAATACACGAATATGAGGATGCCGAAGGTCGGTTCAAGGCCGTTTTTAAAAACATTGACGAAGTAGGCCGACTCCTCCTTGAGGACGAAACAGGAAAAGAAAGAACATATTTATTTAAGCAGATCAAATACATTATTTAGCAATAATCAATAAGCAATAATCAATAAGCAATAAGCAATATGAAATCCATCATTATCACCGGCGGTGCCGGATTTATCGGTAGTCACGTAGTGAGACTATTTGTTAACAAGTATCCTAATTATCGCATTATCAATGTGGACAAATTGACCTATGCCGGAAATCTTGCCAATCTCAAAGACATTGAGAACAAACCCAACTATCGTTTTGTCAAAGCCGACATTTGCGATTTTGACACCATTTATGCCTTGATGCAAGAGGAGCATGTGGACGGCGTTATCCATTTGGCAGCGGAAAGTCACGTAGACCGTTCTATCAAAGACCCCTTCACGTTTGCCCGCACCAATGTAATGGGAACCTTGTCTATGCTTCAAGCCGCCAAACTGTACTGGGAGAGTGAGCCGGAGAAATTTGAAGGAAAGCGTTTTTACCATATCTCCACCGACGAAGTCTATGGTGCCCTCGAATTAACTCATCCGGAGGGTATTGAACCCCCATTCACCACGAAGGCCAGTTCGGAGAAACATCATTTAGCCTACGGCGAACGCTTCTTCACCGAGGACTTGAAATACATGCCTCACAGCCCCTACTCTGCCTCAAAGGCCGGTTCCGACCATTTTGTTCGCGCGTTTCATGATACCTATGGCATGCCTACTATCGTAACTAACTGCTCAAACAACTATGGTCCCTATCAATTCCCCGAGAAACTCATTCCTCTTTTTATCAATAATATTCGCCACCGCAAACCGCTACCCGTATACGGAAAGGGAGAAAACGTGCGCGATTGGCTGTTCGTTGAGGATCATGCTCGTGCCATAGACCTCATTTTCCACAAAGGAACGATTGCCGAAACCTATAATATCGGCGGGTTCAACGAATGGAAAAACATAGATATTATCAAAGTCCTTATCCAAACCGTAGATCGTTTGCTCGGCCGTAAGGAAGGCGAAGATTTAGACCTCATCACCTATGTCACCGATCGTGCAGGTCATGACTTGCGCTATGCCATTGACTCCCGCAAACTACAACGCGAACTCGGATGGGAACCCAGTTTACAATTTGAAGAAGGAATAGAAAAAACAGTCCGCTGGTATTTAGATAATCAAGCTTGGCTTGATAATATTACCAGCGGAGAGTATGAGAAATACTACGAATCAATGTACGCTAATCGTTAGTATTGCGATACACTTTCGGTGTTTGACCGATATGCTGTTTAAAGAATCGGTTGAAGAACGCCACATTCTCAAAGCCCAATGAAAGTGCCACCTCCTTAATAGGTAGATTGGTCAGCTTGAGTTGGGCTTTGGCATCGGTTAGAATAGCCTCTTCTATGATGTCACCTGCCGTACGGTTGCTGGCTTGACGAATGGTAGCACACAAGTGCGGAAGCGTAATATGCATCAACTCTGCATATTGACCCACATGGTGTAAGCGTTGATAGTTCTTCAAGACTAATTGGCAGTAGGTCTGATACAACTCTGTCTTACGATCTTTAATTTGAACGGCTTGTTCATCCTCAGCAGAACGAGCTAAATCAGCGTAGGAAGCTCTGAAAAGGTTATATACATGAACCATCTTCTCCGTCGATAGTGCCGAGGGATGACAATTCGAAGCCTTCAAAAGAACGTCATAAAGACAACTAACCAACTCGCCGCGCTCCGGCTCAAGATGAACCAAGAACTGATTCAATTGACCGGGAACAAAATTCAAACGACTATTAATAAATGTGTGTTTGTCCAAGAAAGAGGCAGAGAAAAGCACATAGTAAACTAATGCATCTTCTGAAAACTCATGAATAAGAAGGAAACTGCCCGGCTCCAAAAATAACAAATCATTGGTATGAAACTCACAACGAGCGATGTTAATCGTAGCTTTCGCTGTACCTCTCACCATAAAAGCATAAACCCCGCAAGCAATTTTACATGGAAAACGCCCGTATTCATTCAAAATTTTTCCACTGGCATCTCCAATCAAATAATCCACAGGACAATCTAACAAAGGAATGTTTTTTTCTTGCATAACGTATAAATTTATAAATTCGGCTGCAAAGGTACGATATTTTTTTGACATATGCAAATAAAATCTTAACAAAAATGATTTTTTTTTGCAAAACAGAGGGGACAAATACACAACTTAGGCATTTTTTTAGTAACTTTATTTGGATATATGAAAAAAAAGTTGTAATTTTGCGAGCAAAATTGAAATGAGACGACTAACCTTCATAGGACTTGTTGGCATCTTTTGCGCCCAAATGCTCTGCGGACAATCGATAGCGGATTTAATGCCGGTGTCTAAATCGGTATATAAAGAAGCATCATTGCCTGCTGATAAACAACGTAAGTTGGATCGTATTATTCAAGAAAGAGCCGCTAAGAATATGCGCTTCGGTCAAGTAGCCAACTGTCAAAGTGCTTTTCTTCTTCGGTCTTTCAAGCAATTCGTAGAGCACAACGATTCCGTCTTTGTATTAAACGATTCTCCCTACCAAAACGCATACTCCTACACCCTCCCCGACATGCGTATTACCAACTCTTCTCGCGGGCACGAAATCACCACCGGAAGCGGTGGCAAATTCAATATCAAAAAAGATCGCCTCTCTTCCGTTGTTATGGATAGCCGCCAACAACTATTTATTGTCAATCATAACGATGAGATTTGCGATCCGACCCTGTTTAAATTTAGTGCAGAGGGGGAAGCATTACATATGGAAGGCAACCGCATTGTAATGGATGCCACCCCGCTTCAATTTGCCCTTGGTTTGTATCCAACAAAACAGCAAATTACTGTCACACACTTAAGTTCTAAGGCAACCTACCATTATGACCTACAAATCCGTTTTGGAGATACTCTTTCCTGGAGGGGACAAAAAAAAGCCATTGCCGTTATGGCTTACCCTACCGAGGCTTTCCCTCAATTAGGACTGATGCTTAACCTAACGGATAAAACACTGACTTTCGTTCAACTTCCCCTAACCATTCATGGTGAAGGAGCCAATGGTCGTGACGGAAAGAGGGGATACAACGGAGCTAATGGGATTAGTTCCTACACTTGGACCGACAAGGAGGGAAAGAAACACACCACAGCGGGGACATGCGGATCCCCCGGAGGGAATGGAGAAGACGGAACCGACGGCACCAATGGTGGACAATATTTCATTCTATTGGATAAAGACTTAGAGGCACAAATGGGATTAGGCTGCATCACCGCTTGGATTGATGCCGGTATCGGAGGTCAAGGGGGAAAAGGAGGAGAAGGAGGTATCCACGGTCGCGGAAGCGGTTGTTATGGAACAGCTCGTAACGGAGCCAACGGAAAACATGGAAAGAACGGACAAAGGGGCGACTTCCTCTATGTAATAGGGGACGCACAATCATGGATAAAGGAGGGACTCAAATGAAGAAATGGATGTTCATATTACCCCTACTCCTCTACTCCTCTACCCCCCTACTCCTATCCCAA
This sequence comes from Paludibacteraceae bacterium, assembly GCA_045599545.1. Lineage (GTDB taxonomy): Bacteria > Bacteroidota > Bacteroidia > Bacteroidales > Paludibacteraceae > Colicola. The sequence continues at coordinate 19,059 of JAZRWG010000071.1, forward strand.
GATCGTCCGCGGAGATATTATCGCAGTGCGCTTACTTCCATGATGGTTTATCATCCCGAGGATGAGTTCGGATACGATGTATATACTATTTTTAAAGACCTGCCCACGCCGGATAAATATGATAACCATTCGGTAGGATATAGCGTCATTGACAACTCCTATATCCATGGCGTACCCGGTTCCGCGCAGGGCTTACATCGGCAAGAGTACGGGAAAAGTTTAATTCTCACCTCTGCGGAGAAACAAGCCAATGCCGAAGCCATCCTAAAAGTGTTGGAAACGAGTCAAGTCGCCAAACGCATCGTGGCCCTATGGTTTAACTGGACCGGTGATAGCATACAAAATGCAACTTTTAACACACAGCTCATTGAGGACCGCTCCGATTACAACACATCCTTTGCGGATGCCGAGAAAATAAAATATACTATTGAAGGAAAAGCCGCCCTTCGGGATGTAGCAACCGAACTGATTGAGAACTCCTTTGTGCTGGTCAGTGACATCACCTACATAACCGCCGAGGATCGCGCAGATGCCGCCAAAGTGACCTTGGGTATTATCGGTGGAATCGCAGATGCTCTTACGGGGGGCAACAGCGGACGGAGAATGGCTCAAGTAGCCGGAGATATAGCCGATAGTTTTACCGGGTTTAAAGTAATGACCCACACCTACCTTTATCAACTGATATGGGACGAGGAGAAAATGAATGACTTTTATGTTCACTATTATGCGGAAGTGCCGGATCCTGCCAAAACAAAAGCGTTCATCGAAGATCAAACATCCTTTCATTTAAAGTTCTTAGGGGAAGAGTCCAGTACCTATGAGAAAACAGAAAAAAAGGGAAAATATAATCGCACAGAACTGCTGCAACTCATCACGCAGCGATCCATTGATAAAAACATAGCCTCCCTACAATCCAAGCATGAAGCCTTCCGCATCAAAGCACCCATTACTTCCGTTGAATATAACAAGAATGGAAAAATCTTAGGCTATCGGGCTCTCATTGGGGAAAAAGAGGATGTTAGAACCACTTCTGAATTCGAGGTCTTAGAAGTAACCTTTGAAAAGGGAAAGGTCGTATATAACCGAATAGGAACGGTCAAACCCGTTAATAATCAGATTTGGGACAATCGTTTTAACGCCTTGATGGAGAACAATATAGATGTCAGCACGGAAGGAACGCTCTTCAAATCGGTAGGAGCCCCTCTCAAACCGATTGTACCGGGTATGTTATTAAAACTGAAAAAACAATAATTTTTTACAACAATGAAAAAAATCATTCTTTTATTGGCTATCTGCTTACCTATAGCCGTGGTAGCCACTCCCTGTAAAAAGGCGGACAAAGAGACCGCTCAAATGCGTTACGAACTACAAGCTGCCGTCGGCCAAGCTCCTGAAGGAAGTGCCATGGTGCGTGTTTGGACCTATTCAAAGAAAGCACGGATTGCCGAAGGACAAGCCGGTAAGAACGCCGTTCATGGTGTTCTGTTCAAGGGCTATCCCTCCTACAACGTAGGCAACACGCGCATCGTAGGCCGTGATGCCTTGATTAACGACGCTTCCATCTGGGAAACGAAAGCCGATTATTGGGAAGACTTCTTTGAGAAAGGTGGTTACTACCAACGCTATGTCAGTTATATCGGGAACGGCGTTCCGGATCAGATTCTGAAAGTGAATAAGGAATATAAAGTAGGTGTGGTGGTTATCGTTCAAGTGGAAGCACTTCGCAAACGCATGCAGGAAGACGGTATCCTTCCCCCGGACGAGGTGAAAGGTAAGATGCCTATCATCATGGTCGTTCCTGCCTCTTCTTGGTGTAACAAGAATGGTTATTGGAAAGACAACGAGCCGGATTACGAACAGGCCTTGCTGCAAAACCAAGAACTCAATCAAGCTATCACCACTATGTCCGCTCGTTTGACTCAACGGGGTTTTGAGATTAAGGACCTCAACTCCGCACTGCGCACGCTCAAGAAAGAGGCTGCCGAAGAAGCGGTAACCGTTTCCCGTTTTGAAGACAAAATCACGGAAACGCCTCTGGATCGCTTACGTCGTACCGCCAAGGCGGATATATGGATTGAGATTGACTGGTACACCACGGAATTGAAGGGTGGCAGTCAGACTTCTCTCACATGGTCTATGTCCGCGATTGATGCCTACACTGATTTTGTCATCGGCGGCGTTAGCCCCACCACTACGGGAGCCACCTATACGTCCTCCTTCCAATTACCCATCATGATTGAGAGTGCCATCCAAGGACAATACGATCCGTTCTGCAATACATTGGTTAATTACTTCCGCAACCTCGAAAAGACGGGGCGTGCCATCAAACTGAATATTCTCACGTGGGAGAACCTCACGGAGGGTCTTCAAACGGAGATTGACGACATGGAACTGTCTGAGATCATTGAAAACTGGCTGGACAAGAACACCGTGAACGGAAAATACGGTTCTCCGGACATCAATGCTTCCGGCAACCGCATGACCGTTGAGCAGGTTCGTATTCCTTTGGTCAACGCAAAAGGACGCGACTTGTCTCCTTTAACGTGGGCTAAAGATTTGCAAAAATGGCTCATGAACGAATACGACATCGAATCGAACTTGAGTTCCAAAGGGTTAGGTCAAGTACAACTTATTTTAGGAGGAAAATAATGCAACGTCATTCTTTTTATTGCCTTTTGGCATTATTCTTGTTCGCTATGCTGTGTCCGGGGTGTGCCGCCATCAAAGTGACGCAGTCGTCGGCTCGTCGTGTTCCGCAATGGGTTTATGGAGTGGAACAAAACTATCTCATCGTTTCAGCGGAAGCAGATGATTTGGAAACGGCTAAAAACAAGGCCCTCAATGAGGTGAAAAAACAAATCATCAATGCCATTTCCGAGCAGGTACGTTCCACCTCTCTAACCACAACGCAAGAAACGGGAATAAATACTCTCTTCACCACCATGGAGATCTATCAAGACGAACTCGCCACGGAAACGGGGAATGTTCCGTTCCTCAGCCAAGTCACTTTAGCTAATGCCACGGACTACTACTGGGAAAAGAGACTAAACAAGAAAACCAAAACACAGAGTTATCGCTACCACCTCAAATATCCTTTCTCCCATTTGGATCAGGATATATTGATTGAGAAGTTTGAGGAGCAAGAGGCTACTATTAACCAAAAATTAGAGGCCTTTGAGAAAGAGGACTTCAGTTCCTATTCTTCGGTAGAGCAGATGGTTGACAAGGCAACCGCGTTGAGGACCTTCCAATCTACGCTCATGGAGAACGACACGCGCCGCAAGACATGCGATAGGATACTGCGGGGGTATAAGGCGAATATAGAGCAACTCGCCATTCAGGCCATCCGTGTGGACCGGGAGCAAACGTTATATGAAATCTATTATGGTGAGAAAAAAGTAACGTGTAATATCAAACCTTATTTGCGCTCCAAATGCTTAGAGCATATGGACTGGCAAGTCAAGGAGGAGGCAAATATCGTAACCTACGATTATAGCGATTGCTTTGAAGACGAACAGAATTACATTGATATCACGCTGACCGTACTCGGCAAGAAGATCAATCATCGATTCTTTATTTTATAAATTAACCCTATTGTTTAACTAACTAAATTTTTGTATTATGAAAAAAGTAGTTTTATTCGCTTTGGCAACGGTTGCTTTGATGGCTACCGGTTGCTCCAAGAAAGTGGTTACTCCCGCACAAGGAGAAGTTGAGGTTACCGTTCCTTGCAGTGAGTTCAAGACGGACAAACAGGCTATCCGTTCCTCCGCATCGGCTGTTTCGCCCAACATGCAAAACGCCAAGGACAAAGCATTGGCTGCTGCTCGTCGTGAGTTGGCTACCAGTGTTAGCACCACGGTTAACCGCGTGGTTGAGACCTTCGCTTCCTCTTATGACCAAGAGGCTGCTGCTTCTTTTGAGGCTCGCACCAAGGATTTGGCTCAACAGGTAACCAAGCAAACCATCAATGGTAGTTTTGTTGAGTGTGACAAGATTACCAAGACGGTTAACAAAGATGGTAGTGTGGTTTATCGTTCCTATGTTGCCGTAGCCCTGGGCAATGACAAGATCATGGACATTGTTGAAAAGCAGTTCAAGACCAACGTCTCCGAGGAGGATAAGTTGCACACGGACTTCGAGTACGAGCAATTCAAAGAGACGTACTACAAGGCTCTTGAGAATTTTGGAAAGTAATACTCTGTAAGAAGTATTATTTAAATGCACTTTTCGGTCTCTTTTGGCGAAAAGTGCATTTTTTATTTGCATATATGAGAAAAAAAGTGTAAATTTGCAGCCGAAAACGTAAAATTCAGGCGTAATGGTCATTTTGTAGGCTAAAATCTTTGTAAATAGTTATAAACTAATTTGTTGCACGGTTCAAGCACCTTGAAAGCAAAATCGATGAATGTAAGTGTTCTAATGGTCAAAAAGTAGGCTAAAAGTTGTATATATC
>JAZRWG010000072.1:0-7419 GCA_045599545.1 Paludibacteraceae bacterium
TTTTACGCTGCAAAATTACATTTTTTTTTGCATATATGCAAATTTTTCCGTACCTTTGCACCAAATTTCGCGAAAATAACAAACATAAATTACAAAAACAATGTCAATCAACAACATTTTTGCTGCTTTACTTCCCAAAGAGGACAAGTTTTTTCCTCAATATCAAGCCATCGCAGACCGTATTGTAACGGGTGCCGATTTGTTTACCGAACTGGTCGGAACCGACAATCACGACAAGCAAGTGGAACTCTATACTAAGATTAAAGCCATTGAGACCGAGTGCGACCACCTTATTATTGAAGTATTTGAGGAACTCAATGACACCTTCGTAGCACCCTTTGACCGCGAGGATATGCACCAACTCTGCGATGACATGGATGACGTGATGGACTATATCAACGCTTCGGCCAAACGCCTTATGCTATACCGCCCTTCTCATATTCCCGCCAAAGCGTTGCATATGGCGGAGGTTATCTTAGAGGGAGCGAAAGCTATTCAGGCGGCCGTCCGCGAGTTAGACCATATGAGTAAGCGCCCCGAGATTGCTTTGCAACAATGCGAGAAACTGCACGACCTTGAACACGAGGGTGACGATGTATACGATAACTTCGTAAAAGAACTCTTTGAAACCGAAACCGATGTCAAAGAGCTTATTAAGATAGAGGAGATTATGCAGAACATGGAGGAGGCTACCGACCGTGCCAACCATGTGGGCAAGACCATCAAGACCATTATCGTTAAATATAGTTGATAGTTTAAAGTTTAAAGTTGTGACGTCATTAATTATTATCATCGTTTTAGCGATTTGCTTTGACTTTATCAACGGATTTCACGATTCGGCGAATTCGATTGCTACTGTGGTAAGCACTAAAGTGCTCAAACCGGTGGTGGCTGTTGTGTGGGCAGCGTTCTTTAATTTCATTGCTTTCTTTGCAGCCAAATACCTACTCGGTTTTAATATCGCTAACACCGTGCAAAAAGTGGTGGAAGGTGAGTTTGTTACGCTCCCTATCATCATTGCCGGTCTTTCGGCTGCTATTATTTGGAGTTTGATTACCTGGTGGAAGGGCATCCCCTCCTCCTCGTCGCATACGCTCATCGGCGGCCTCGTCGGTGCCGCTATCTGCTGTAAAGGTTTTGCTGCCGTTCATTGGTCGGTGGTGGGAACCATATGTGCTTTTATTATCATTGCTCCGTTATTGGGTTTTATTGCCGGAAACCTCATCACCCTGCTGCTCTATTGGTGCTGCCGTAAGGTCAAACCGCATAAGATGGAGACATGGTCCAAACGGCTGCAACTCGTATCCAGTGCCTGTCTTAGTACCGCTCACGGACTGAACGACAGTCAGAAAGAGATTGGTGTGATTGCTTGCGCCCTTGCCGCTTATGGAGCGCAACACGGGTTAACCGACCTCCCCTCATGGTTGCAACCCGACACAATGAATGCTGCCGCCGTAGCCGGCAATAACCTCACGGGTGCTCCTGTGTGGATTCCGATAGCGTGTATCACCGCCATTGCCATCGGTACGATGTCGGGCGGTTGGAAGATCATCAAGACGATGGGAAATAAGATAACCAAGATAACCCCCTTTGAGGGATTCTGCTCCCAAGCCGCCGGGGCGGTTACTCTTTTCATCACCCAAAACCTTGGTATTCCTGTCAGTACGACGCATGTTATCTCGGGTTCCATCATGGGCGTGGGTAGCGTCAAACGACTCAGTGCCGTTCGGTGGGGTGTTAGTAAAGAACTGATCACCGCTTGGATTATAACCATACCTGTTTCTGCCGTTATCGGTGCAGCCGTGTATGGAATCACGCTGTTATTTTAAGAAACAAGAAACAAGACACCAGACACAAGAAATATGAAAAATAAAACAAAAGGCATACCGATAAGTATATTTGCTGCCATTTTGAGTGTGCTCAACTTGCTGCTGTTTAATATACCCTTCCTGCAATTTGTGTGGGAACACGCGGAGTGTGAACTATTAGGGCGCATCGGACTGATGACCACCATGGTGGTGCTGGTGCTCTTCCTTAATTTCGTCATATTCTACCTGCTGCTCCAACTGCTTGGGTATGTAGGACGGGTGATTATTGCCCTTTTCTTCTTTGTCTCCGGTGCGAGTACCTACTTCGTTTTCGTCTATCATAACCTCATGGACGAAGCGATGATAAGTAACATTTTTAATACGCGCGCGAGCGAAGTGTCCGGTTTTCTTAACCCCTCTTTATTTATAGGAGTAGCCCTGCTCGGTTTGCTACCCGTGGTGTATGTCCTTATTCAAAAGACCTACCGCCAATCGTGGAAGCTATTCGGTATCTGCACCGGAACGGGACTGGGATTTAGTCTGATAGTCATTCTTATCAACCTCAACCAAGTGCTCTGGATTGGTAAGTACGACACCGAACTGGGCGGACTGACGATGCCCTGGTCGTGGATTGTGAATACCGGACTTTATGTCAAGCATAACAAGGACAAACAAGTCAAGGAAATCCCGCTGCCCGCGGCCACGATAGCAAACGACACCAAACAAGCCTTCGTGCTCGTTATCGGCGAGTCCGGTCGAAAGGCCAACTGGCAACTCTATGGCTACGAACGGGTCACCAATCCTCGGCTTAGCCAAGTAGAAGACTTGGCGGTTCTCAACGCCCAATCGTGCGCCACTTATACCACCGCCGGCGTGAAGAGCATACTTGAGTATAAGGCCACCTCCAATCTCTACGAGATTCTGCCTAACTACCTTTACAAGGCGGGCGTGGATGTGGTATGGCGAACCCATAACTGGGGCGAACCGCCGGTGCATATAGACGAATACCAAACGATGAGCGATCTTGGTCAACGCTACGGGGTAGAACCCGAATTTGACGAGACCTTGTTTATGGGACTGAGTGACCGCATCAAACAAAGCGATAAGAACAAGGTGCTCATTATCTTGCACACCAACACCTCTCACGGTCCCGACTACCAACGGCAGTACCCGTCGCAGTATGAGTATTTCACACCTGTTTGCTCTCGCGTGGAGGATGCCCAAAAAGAACCCGACCATCTGCTCAATGCCTACGATAATACCATTCGCTATACGGATGCGCTTTTGGCAGATCTCATTGACACCCTCCGCACGATAAAGAAATATGAATGTACGATGCTCTATGTCTCCGACCACGGTGAGTCGTTGGGCGAGAACGGGCTGTTCATGCACGGGGTGCCGCTCAAGATGGCCCCCAAAGAGCAATACGAGATTCCTTTTGTGCTTTGGACCAATGCCAATCAAGAGTGCAAGGAGTTGGAAGCAGTGGACCAACATTATGTTTTTCACACCGTCCTCTCGTCCCTCTCTATAGATAGCGAGATATATAATCCCGCGCAGGATTTATGGAAATAATACTATCACAATATGAAAAAGTTTAACGAATACAAGAATCTGGATTTAACCCGCATTGCCAACGAAGTGCTGGCCGATTGGGAAAAGGAAGATTTATTTAAACAGAGTATGGTTCAAAAGGGCCCCAACCCCAAAGACTTTATTTTCTTTGAGGGTCCTCCCTCCGCCAATGGCATGCCCGGTATCCACCACGTACTGGCTCGTACCATCAAGGATACGTTCTGCCGCTTTAAGACGATGCAAGGATATACCGTTCGCCGCAAAGCAGGTTGGGATACCCACGGACTGCCCGTCGAGTTAGGCGTAGAGAAGATGCTCGGCATCACCAAGGAGGATATCGGCAAAAAGATTTCCGTAGATGAATATAACGCGGCTTGCCGTCGCGAGGTGATGAAATATACCAAAGAGTGGACCAACCTTACCAAACAAATGGGTTACTGGGTGGACCTCGATAATCCCTATATCACGTACGATAATAAGTACATCGAGACCTTGTGGTACTTACTCAAAGAACTCTATAAGAAAGGGTACCTTTACAAGGGATATACCATTCAGCCTTATTCGCCCGCTGCGGGTACGGGGCTCAGTTCCCACGAACTTAACCAACCCGGTTGCTACCGCGATGTCAAGGACACTACGTGTACGGTAAAGTTTAAAGTGGAAAGTTTAAAGTTTAAAGTGGAAAGTGGTCTCCCCACCTACATCATTGCTTGGACAACGACCCCTTGGACGCTGCCTTCCAACACGGCTTTGTGTGTTGGTCCCAAAATCGATTATGTCGCGGTACAACGTGAAGCGGATATCATCATTTTGGCTGAGGCTCGCGTGAGTGCTTATATGAAAGAACTGGCAACGCTCGACAGCGAAGGCCAGCCGCTGCCGCTCAATATCATTTGGCGGGGTAAGGGCTCCGAACTCGTGGGACTGCATTACGAACAACTCTTCCCTTGGGTGAACCCGGGTGAGGGTGCTTTTGTCGTTATCCCCGGTGATTATGTCACCACCGAAGATGGTACGGGTATTGTGCATATCGCTCCTACCTTTGGTGCAGACGATAAGAAAGTGGCGGATGCCGCCGGCGTGCCGGGACTATATATGCAAACCCTCAACAACGGTCCTCGTCCTATGGTCGATTTCACCGGCAAATATTGGTGTATCGAAGACCTCGACCCCGACTGGGTGAAGACTCATGTCAATGCCGACCTTTATGCCGTTCATGCCGGTCAGTGGGTGAAGAACGCTTATGATCCGCAGTTTACCGTAGACGGACGCTACAACGAAGAAGCTGCCGCCAAGGCAGAGAACCTCGATATCCGCCTGTGTATGGAGATGAAAGCGGATGGACGCATGTTCAAAATAGAGAAACATGTTCACACTTATCCCCACTGCTGGCGCACTGATAAACCCGTCCTTTACTATCCGCTCGACTCGTGGTTCATTCGCTCCACGCAAGCCCGCGAACAGATGATTGCCCTCAATGACACCATTCATTGGCAACCCGAATCCACCGGTACCGGACGCTTTGGCAAATGGCTTGAGAACCTCAACGACTGGAACCTCTCGCGCTCCCGCTATTGGGGGACCCCTCTGCCTATCTGGCGCACCGAGGACGGCAAAGAAGAGATTTGCATTGGCTCCATTGCCGAACTATTCGCCGAAATAGACAAATCCATCAAAGCGGGCTTCATGACCGCCAATCCGTGGCCCAAGCATAAAGTGGGTGATTACAGCCAAACCAACTACGACCCCGCTGTGATTGACCTGCACCGCCCTTATGTGGACTCCATCGTACTCGTCTCGCCTTCGGGCAAACCGATGCATCGTGAGTTAGATCTGATTGACGTGTGGTTCGACTCGGGTGCTATGCCGTATGCTCAAAATCACTATCCTTTCGAGAATACCGATGCGCCTCGCACCGCCGACTTTATTTCCGAAGGCGTGGACCAAACACGCGGATGGTTCTTTACGTTGCATGCTATTCATACGATGATAGAAGGCTCCGTGGCCTATAAGAACGTTATCTCCAACGGTCTGGTGCTTGATAAGAACGGCAATAAGATGAGTAAACGGTTAGGGAATGCTGTTGATCCGTTTGGAGCAATGAACCAATATGGCGCTGATGCTGTTCGGTGGTATATGCTTACTAACTCGTCGCCGTGGGATAACCTCAAGTTCGACCCCGAAGGTGTGGATGAGATACGCCGTAAGTTCTTCGGCACCCTCTATAACACGTACTCTTTCTTCGCCCTCTATGCTAATGTGGATGAGTGGAAAGTGAGAGTGGAAAGTGAAAGTGGAAAGGGTGCTTTTACCGAGATTGACAAGTGGATTCTTTCCAAACTGAATAGTCTTATCAAAGAAGTGACCGAGGCTTACGAGGCTTACGAACCCACCAAGGCGGGACGCGCTATCTCCGACTTTGTGCAGGATGACCTCAGTAACTGGTACGTTCGCCTCAACCGCAAGCGTTTCTGGGGAGGTGAGATGACGGAGGACAAGAACGCGGCTTATGTTACGCTCTATACTTGCCTCAAGACCATTGCCCAACTCATGGCACCCAATGCTCCTTTCTTTGGCGACCGCCTCTACCGCGACTTAACCCTACCCCTCTACTCCTCTACTCCCTTACCCCCATCCGTTCACCTCAGCACTTGGCCGGTGGCGGATGAGAGTATGATCAACAAAGACCTCGAATATAGCATGAGTCTGGCGCAGCACGCCACGTCGATGATTCTGTCTTTGCGCAAGCGTGCCGAGAAGAACGTGCGTCAACCGCTGCTCAAAGCCGTCATTCCTGTACAGGACGAGGTAACACGCAAGGCATTAGAGCGCGTGAGTGATCTCATTAAGTCCGAGGTTAATGTGAAAGAACTCGTTATCGTTCGCGCCGAGGATAGCCAAATCAAACTGGTCAAGAAGATCAAACCTCAATTTAAAGTATTAGGTAAGAAAGTGGGCGGACAAATGAAAGACCTCGCTGCCGCCATCGCACAGATGAGCCAAGACGACATCGCTCGCTTCGAAGCCGAAGGGCAGTTCACTATCTCCCTGCCTGTAGCCGGTAGCTCGTCGCCAGTCGCCTGCACCCTCCTCCCCGAAGATGTGGAAATCATGACCGAGGATATGCCCGGGTGGCTCGTTATGAACGAAGGTTCGATGACGATTGCCCTTGACATCGAACTGACCACCGAACTCGTTGAAGAAGGAATAGCCCGCGAACTGATCAACCGTATCCAAAACTTGCGTAAGTCCTCCGGACTGGAAGTCACCGATCGCATCAATATCGTTATGTCTTTCAGCGAAGCCGGTTTTACAGCGCAGCGGTCTGCGATTGAGCACTTCCGCGACTATATCTGCTCACAAGTGCTCGCCACCTCCCTCACGCTCACCGATAAGGTGGAGGGCGAGCGTTTCGATTTAGGAGATTATATTATTAATGTAAACATCACAAAAGCATGAAAAAGATTCTTTTTGTTTGCGCTTTAGTAGCGCTCATCGGAGGCTTATCCTCTTGTAAAGGATTGGGAGACTCCTCTATTGGCACCGAAAGTGACCTGATTGGTTGTTGGCAGGACTCCGTTCATACCGGCAGTTTTATTGTCTTCACCACCGAAGCAGTTACTGATTCCAATCGTACCGAGTTTGCGGGTTATAAGTGGGGTAAAGAATGGAATGAAAGCGACGGTGTGTACGAAGCCGATGTGGATAAGGACCGCCATGGCAATGGTTGGTTTATGTGGAAGAAAGAACCCAAAGCCGTTATTCGTTACACCACGCATACTACCGGCACGGCTGTCGAAGCGGCCAATATGAACCTTAGTGCTCTTAATGGTACGATTCTTATTTATACTACCGATTCCGGTCGGCAATATACATTTAAGAAAAAAAAATAAATAACGAACTATATTAAAAACATAACAATAGATAATAAAAATTAGGGTTTGGTAGAGATAAACCCGTCAACATAGTCAACATCCTTTTTAACGACAGCGAAAGCTTGACGAATAAGTTTGTTAGCGACGGCAATCATGATGAG
>JAZRWG010000073.1:0-8945 GCA_045599545.1 Paludibacteraceae bacterium
TATCAATGTTCGGCAATTCACCGAACTTGAATAAAAATCAAGGGCTAAAAGAACACTATTTCAAAGATCTCTTGCTATACGGACTTAAAGCTACCGCCTAGCACTATATATAAAGTCAAATTTTTAACGAACTATTGATACTTTAATCTTTACACTTTAAACTTTACACTAACTTTGCTCAAGAGCAAAGTTTATAACCTCCTGTATATCTTTTACGTAGTGAAATTTGAGCCCCTTGAGGTATTTCTGCGGTATATCCTCTACATCTTTTTGGTTGTCTTGACACAGGATAAGGTCCGTTATTCCCGCTCGTTTGGCAGCTAAGATCTTCTCTTTCACGCCTCCGATGGGCAGCACCTTGCCACGCAGCGTCATCTCGCCCGTCATCGCTATCCGCGGTTTAACGAGCCTTCCCGTAAAGGCAGACACTAAGGCCGTGGTCATCGTGATACCGGCACTTGGTCCGTCCTTAGGCGTAGCTCCTTCGGGAACATGGATATGAACGGATTTAGTGTCGAGGTCTTTTTGCTTGATGCCAAAAGCCGCTGCGTGCGCCTTAATATAACCTAAAGCAATAGTCGCCGACTCCTTCATCACATCGCCTAAGTTGCCCGTCAGCGTGAGGGTAGGGGTCTTAGCGGTAGACAGGGACGTTTCGATAAAGAGGATCTCTCCGCCCACTTGTGTCCAAGCAAGACCTGTTACCACGCCCGGGTACTTATTCGTTTCCCATTCTTCGCGGTAGTATTTCTTGCGTCCTAAATAGGTCGTCACATCCTCGGGGGTAAGAGTAGCATTATACTCCTCGTTCAGGGCAATCTTAGTCACCACTTTACGGCATAAAGCCTCTATCTGCCGTTCCAATGCCCGCACACCCGACTCGCGCGTGTAATCCTCTATAATACGCGCAATCATATCCTTGTTGAGTTTCATTTGGGACGGCTTAATACCGTGTTTCTCCAATTCTTTGGGCAACAAGTAGGACTTGGCAATCTCCAGTTTCTCCTCCGCCAAATAGCCGGTCATCTCGATCAGTTCCATTCGGTCGAGTAGCGGCCGAGGAATCGAATCCAGCGTGTTAGCGGTAGCGATAAAGAGCACTCGACTCAAGTCATAGTCAATATCGAGGTAGTTATCGTGGAACGTGTTATTCTGTTCGGGATCGAGCACCTCGAGTAGGGCAGAGGTGGGGTCTCCTTTATAGTCGGCACCGATCTTGTCTATCTCATCGAGCACAAAGACAGGATTAGAGGCCTTGACCTTGCGCAGGTTCTCGATAATACGACCGGGCATGGCACCTATATAAGTGCGCCTATGACCACGTATCTCCGCCTCATCGTGCAGTCCGCCGAGCGATACACGAGCGTATTTGCGGCCTAAAGCGGTCGCGATAGACTTGCCCAGGCTCGTTTTGCCGACCCCGGGAGGACCGTACAAGCATAGGATAGGGGCATTAAAGCGCTGTCCTTGACGCAGTTTGAGTACGGCCAAGTACTCAATGATACGCTCCTTGACTTTCTCGATGCCGTAATGGTCATGGTCAAGCACCTTGCGAGCGTGTTCAATATCAAAATTATCCTCCGTCACATCATCCCACGGGAGTTCGAGAATCGTATTGAGGTAGTTCTCTTGCGTCGAGTAGTCGGGAGAGTGGGGGGAGGTGCGCTCCAGTTTCTTGAGTTCCTCTTCAAACACTTTGGCAACGGCTTCAGGCCAATGTTTGTCCTTTGCCTTAGCCTGCATCTCCTTGATGATTTGCGCCGTATCGTCGCCTAATTCTTTACGAATAGCATCCAGTTGATGGTGTAAATAATATGCGCGTTGCTCCTTATCAATCTCCGTTTTGGTTTGCTGCTGGATCTCGTCACGTGTGTCCAAGTACTTGAGTTGAAGGATAAGGTCCTCCAGCACGACCTTGGCACGTTCGGCTATATTTGATTCAGTCAGCAATTTGATCTTTTTAGGAATATTCATTCCAAAATTGACGCAGATATAGTTAATGAGCGTAATCGGATTATCTATATTGCGCAGCGTCATCGAGGCCTCCTGCATCGGTGTCTCGGCTTTAGCGAGTAGGGTGAGAGCCTTTTGCTTAATCTGGGCAGCGAGGGATAAGAATTCCTTATCGGTGCGCTTGGGAAAGACTTCTTCTTTTATCTCAATCTTGGCTTTAAGACCTTTGGTAGAGGTAACTTCAAACTTGGAGCACTCAATGCGTGCCAAACCCTCAAGAATAACGATTGAGGAGTTGTCGGGCATAGAGTAAATACGAACAATCCGAGAAGCCGTACCTAACGTGTAAAGGTCTTCACCCGTAGGATCCTGCGTGTTCTCGTCGCGTTGCGTGAGAACGGCAATGGGTTTTTCTGATTCAAAAGCTTTCTTAACCAGTTTCTGCGATTTAACGCGCGCCAGTGAAATAGACGCCAGTACTCCCGGAAACATAACCATGTTCCGAAGGGGGAGTACATCCAACCGCTGTCCATCTCCTAATTGGGTCTGGGGCAGGTTGTCGTCCGAAGTAAATTCTATATTGGGATTATTATTATACAACATCAGGATATGTTATTTTACATAATCGTGATTAGAAATATCTTTAGCGTAGCGATCTTACAGCTAAGCGGTCTAATATAATTCTACTGTGTCATCTATCTTCTTAATGAGGTTCTTGAGCACATCACCGGGACCGAACTCGTGAAACTCAGTCGCGCCGTCGATGATCATGTTCTTGATCGTCTGGGTCCAACGAACAGGAGCCGTCAACTGCAATAACAAGTTTTGACGTATATCATCGGGGGCTGTTTGCGGATACGCGTTCACGTTTTGGTAGATGGGACAAACAGGTTCAAAGAACGGCGTGGACATAATCGCCTCGGTCAGTTCTTCGGCAGCGGGCTGCATGAGCGGTGAATGGAACGCACCGCTTACTTGCAGACGAATAGCGCGTTTAGCACCACGGGATTTAAGGAGTTCACAAGCGGCGTCTACGCCTTGTAGATCGCCGGAAATAACGACCTGTCCGGGACAGTTGAAATTGGCGGCTACCACCACATTTCCGGTTACTTCGCGGCATATATCGTCCACTTGTTCGTCATCCATTCCTAAGATGGCAGCCATCGTAGAGGGCGTCTGTTCACAAGCTTTCTGCATGGCTACAGCGCGACGGGAAACGAGTTTGAGGGCATCCTCAAAGTGCAATGCCTCACAGCTCACCAACGCCGAATACTCGCCTAAACTATGTCCGGCTACCATATCTGGATGCGCCAAACACTTAACCTTAGAAGCAATGACCGAATGCAAGAACACCGCGGGTTGTGTAACGCGCGTCTGCTTTAGTGCTTCCGCATCATCACCGAACATAATGTCGGTGATGCGGAAACCTAAGATATCATTGGCCTGCTCGAACAGGTCTCGGGCCACCGGATAAGCCTCGTAGAGGTCCTTCCCCATTCCGGTAAACTGAGCACCCTGTCCGGGGAAAACGAATGCTTTCATTGTTATTATTAGCTGAGCATGATCACTCCAACCAGAGCCAAAATAGCGTAGAACTCAGGCAGAGCGCAATAAATCATTGTATTAGTCAAAACGTCATTACCTGCACCGATATTAGCGATACCGTTAGCCGCCGTTTGACCTTGGCGAATAGCGGAAAGCAGGAATACAAGACCTGCTCCAACGCAAATACCGAATAATAAGAAACCGTTGGTTGCAATATCCATGCCTCTTAGCACAATGAATGCAACAAAACCATACAAACCTTGCGTTGCGGGCAGAGCCGAGAGAATCATGTACTGCGAACTCTTCTCTTTGTTCTTGCGCAAAGCACCTTCTGCTGCGTTAGCAGCAATCGTGGTTCCAAATGCAGAACCAATACCTGACAGGCCTAAAATAAGGCCAAGTCCTAAATAACCTAATAAAGTTTCCATAAATGTTTAATATTTAAATTGTTAATAATTATTTGTCTATTATCTTTCAGTCCGTAGGACGGTCTTTCAGCGTAGCGGTCTATCAGTGAAACGGTCTATACTCTTTTCCGCTTCCTTCATAACCGGAGTTCTTGAAATACTCTACGAAACTTAGACGCAGCGGGTGAACGAACGCACCTAAGCAGGCCATCAGCAAGTTTAGAACGTGTCCAAACGTTACAATCAACACAAAACCGATGATTGTTCCTACGTTCGGATTTTCGCCTAAAACCATAATGCCTAAATCATTGAATGCTTTTCCTAACATTCCGCCGGCAAGCCCCAGAGCGTACAGACGGATATAACTCAGTACATCTCCTAATAATCCGGTTGTCATGCCATAGGTATCCCATAATCCGGCTCCTATATTGATAAGCGGATTGCGACCCGGAGTATTGAAAATAAAGATACCTAACGCCGACACGCACGCGATTATAATAAGGAGTATAGAGGTTACTCGGGGGCCAAAGATACCTAAAGACGAGAGAATGAACACACTGATGCCGCCAACAATGAGTATCAGCCAGCCCCAAGCGGAGACGGTCTCTTTGAAACTGAATCGTTGCGTGTAGCAGATACACTTAACGGTCATGGCCAGGCACAAGTGGATAACACCAATAACCAAAGCCAATATCATCATCACATCGAAACTCATATTCATAGCTGCAATAGGTACTACTCCACCCTCGCCTATCCAGGACTTAAACATAGGCACTTTCAGCACCTCGGGGAACCAGTTGGCAGTCCATAGGTCGAGGCCAAAGAAGCCACCCATTAGATAACCCACAACTGTAGAACCTACGCCAAGTGCCATGATAATCGGACCTAAGCCTTCAAACATCTCGATCTTCATCTTACCCTTGAAGATAAGGTATCCGCAGAGGATAAGAATCAGTCCGTAACCGGCATCGCCTATACAAAGGGCAAAGAACAGCAGGAAGAAGGGCCCTAAAATGGGCGTGGGGTCAAACTCGTTATAGTTTGGCCAACCGTACATACCCGTCAATACCTCAAAGAGTTTGGTAAACCAGTTATTGCGTAACTTAATCGGCGTTTTGTCCTCCTTGGTGGGAGCCGAAGCCTCGTAATATACACCTTCGGTAGCGGCAAGCACGCCTTCCAACTGCGCCTTATTGGCATCGGGACAGAATCCTTCTACGAGTTTGAGTGTATCTTCGGCCAACGTGTCGGTTGCCAGTTGAACCTTATCCCACTCAATTGTTTTTTGTACGGATTGTAGTTCCTTCTCAATCTCCTTGCGTCCCCTACTCTGCCATTCTTCAATGGCCTTGGCATTCGCCTCTAATTCAGCTTCAAGAGCCTCTTTATCGGCTTGCAGTTGGGTTACGTTATGAGCATTGAGTTTCACTTCATCGGCAGTGATGCTCCCCTCGCCTTCGGGAGAGGGGTCGGGGGTGAGGCTTACAAAGTACACCTTCCCTTCGGCTTCGCCGACCACGATACCACCCCACTCTTCCTTATATTGGGAAGCGGAGCAACTGTAGAAATGTAGGTCATAACCGGCTTGGCGCAGGTTCTCTATCGTTTGGAAATCGAAGTTCCCCCACACTTGCATGCGTAGGATTTCGGTTTTGATAGCCGCGCGTTTAGACTCCAGTTCGTTTTTCGTTTGCATCAACTCGTCCGAGGCACCTTGCGCGAGGATGCGTTCCAGGTTCTTGGCTTGAGCGAGTACCTGTTGCAGGTTCTCGTTCTCAGCGTAGCCTTCGGCTTTCTCGTTGATATGTACTACACCCGCCTCGCGGATGTTATTGAGGAAGGCGTCATAATCGCCATGAAACACCAAGAAGGTGTATTTAGTCATTTTCTCAATCATGATTAACCTCCTTTTCTTGTAACTCGCGTTCGCGTTTACTCTTAACAATCTTTTGAGAAGACTTACTCAAGTTCTCTTCGTCCTCCATAAAACGCTTGATTTTACGGATAGCATCTTGATACCCGGGTATCTGTACTTTCTCAAAGAGGTTCACTTTCTGCGTGGTTTTCTTGCGGGCATACTCAAGCAGATCCACCTTACGGCGTACAAACTCTTGTCGTATACCCACCTCGGCGATAGCCTTTAGTTGGTTAAAGCCGTCGGTGAACCACTTAGGCGAGGAGAAGATGTCAAACTCTTTGGTCGAATAGACCACCTCGTCCAGTACGGGAATGCGCACGCCGGCTATCTTCTTGATAGACATGCGCACATCGTCCACGTGGATAAGGGAGGTATCAAATTCGCCCCAAAGGGTGATCATCTGGTCATAATCCTTAATGCGCTTATCTACCTCCTCGTCGAGCTGTTTGATCTCGTCCTTGGCACGTTTGACTTCGAGTCGTAGGGCGGTCTCCTTGCTCTGTAGCGTAGGAAGGGAGCGTTGCCGCATCTTCAGATCCTTCTCCAGTCCCTGTAGTGATGTCTTATTAAATTGATATTGAATAGCCATTATTTCTTCCAGTATTTATCTACGAGGGCTTGCTTGATATTCACCTCTTCGGGTTTGAAGTAGGTAGCAAACAACTCCCACGCGATGTCGAGCATCTCGGTCGTGTTGATATTAACATCGATGGCCAGGATCTTAGACGAATAGTCCTTGGCAAAGCTCAAACAACGGTTATCATAATCGGTCAAATCGAAACCGTTCTCCTGTTTGGTCTTAGCATTAGCCGCATCGGCGTACAAACGAACGGCCGCATTCATCACTTGCGGATGGTCTTCGCGGGTCTTCTTTCCGGCTACGAGTTGTTTTAGACGGGATAGCGAACGGAACGGATCAACAATAACTTTACCGATATCACTGTCACGACGCAGATATAACTGACCCTCCGTGATATAACCCGTGTTATCCGGAATAGCGTGGGTGATGTCACCGCCTGACAAGGTCGTAACGGCAATAATGGTGATTGAACCGCCACCCGCTTCTTCGGGGAACTGAACGGCTTTCTCGTAAATCTTAGCCAAGTCACTATAGAGCGAACCGGGCATAGAGTCCTTGGACGGGATTTGGTCCATACGGTTACTAACGATAGCCAAGGCATCGGCGTAAAGGGTCATATCGGTGAGCAGCACCAGCACTTTCTCGTGCTTCTCAACGGCGAAGTACTCGGCAGTAGCCAGAGCCATATCCGGAACGAGCAGACGCTCTACAGCGGGGTTCTCAGTGGTGTTCACAAAGGATACAATACGATCCAGCACACCTGCGTTCGAGAACACGTTCTTGAAGTACAGATAGTCATCGTTGGTCATACCCATCGCACCGAGCACGATCTTATCGGCTTTAGCGCGGAGAGCAACGTTGGCCATGACGGTGTTATAGGGTTGGTCGGGATCGGCAAAGAAAGGAATCTTCTGCCCCGAAACGAGCGTGTTATTAAGGTCAATACCGGCGATACCGGTAGCGATCAGTTCGCACGGTTGTTTACGGCGAACGGGGTTAACGGACGGACCGCCGATCTCCACTTCCTTACCTTCAACGGCGGGTCCGCCGTCGATAGGATCACCGTAGGCGTTAAAGAAACGTCCGGCGAGTTGGTCACTGACCTTGAGGGACGGAGCCTTGCCTAAGAACACCACTTCGGCGTTGGTGGGGATGCCTTCCGTACCTTGGAAGACTTGAAGGGTAACCTCGTCGCCGATGATCTTAACCACTTGCGCTAACTTGCCGTTAACCGTTGCCAGTTCGTCATTACCTACCCCGGTAGCTTTCAACGAACAAGTAGCTTTGGTAATCGCAGTAATCTGCGTAAATATCTTTTGAAATGCAATTGCCATAACGTCTTAAAGTTTAAAGTTTAAAGTGTAAAGTTTAAAGAAGTTCTTAAGTTTAAAGTTGTTTAGTTTTAAGTAGTTCTTCTAACTTATTCTCGTAGTTCTTGAAATCGTCGGAGTTAAACTCGGCGTAGTTCATTTGTTTGAGCAGGTTAATCACTTTCTTGAAGTACTCGCTCACATCCAGGAAGGCGTCGAAGTTATAATCCTTGCGGCAGATGTTCATCACCAGTTTG
Organism: Paludibacteraceae bacterium; assembly: GCA_045599545.1. Lineage (GTDB taxonomy): Bacteria > Bacteroidota > Bacteroidia > Bacteroidales > Paludibacteraceae > Colicola. Next base: position 7,971 of record JAZRWG010000073.1, read on the forward strand.
AGCATATATTGCTGACGCTCCAGCGGGCATAGGGCATCGGTCTTATCGAAAGCATCCTGTTGCAGAATGATAAAGTCAATAACCTCACTCTTCCAGAAAGCCTCATGGTAATCAACCGGTACACCGTCATCACCTAAGATATTGATTTGCTCCTGAATCTCTTTACCGCGTTGCATGTAGGTCTTCATCTCGTTGACCATCGGGATCCAATCCGCATCAATGCGCTTGGATATATACTCTTGGAACTCGGGATACTCGAGGTACTTAGAGTACGAATCGAGCGGGTTCACGGCCGGGTAACGCTTACGGTCGGCACGGGCTTGCTCCAAAGCATAGAAGCAGCGTGCCACTTTCTTGGTACCTTCGGTCACGGGCTCCTTGAGGTTACCACCTGCAGGGGATACGGTTCCTAAGAACGTCACTGAACCCGTTTGACCATTATTTAGATATACAAAACCTGCGCGGGCGTAGAAAGCACCGATGATAGCCGAAAGGTCCATAGGGAAGGCATCCTGTCCGGGTAACTCCTCCAAGCGGTTGGACATCTCACGCAAGGCTTGTGCCCAACGAGAGGTAGAGTCGGCCATAAGCATCACGCGCAGCCCCATTGAGCGATAGTACTCGGCAATGGTCATTGACGTATAGACGGACGCTTCACGGGAAGCGACGGGCATGTTCGAAGTATTGGCAATGATGATAGTACGCTCCATGAGTTTGCGACCGGTGTGCGGGTCTTCCAGTTCAGGGAATTCGGTGAAGGTCTCTACCACCTCGTTGGCACGCTCACCGCAGGCAGCGATAATAACGATGTCGGCTTCGGCCTGTTTAGAGATAGCGTGTTGAAGTACGGTCTTACCTGTTCCGAAAGGACCGGGGATAAAACCTGTACCGCCCTCACAGATGGGGTTAGCCGTATCAATAGTACGAACACCCGTTTCGAGGAGTTTAAATGGACGTGGTTTCTCACGATAAGCC
>JAZRWG010000074.1:0-20109 GCA_045599545.1 Paludibacteraceae bacterium
ACTACGACGTTGATAGGCTGCAGGTGTACAATGGTGACATAAAGCCGAGCAGTACTAATTGCCCGAGATCTTTTTCTAAAAAAGGCTAAAAATCTCTCAATCACGCTTTTACGTCAATTCGTCAACCCCTTACGGTTCATTGTGCATTGTGCATTGTCAACCGTCAACCTATATTAAGGTGGTTATAGCGCTGAGGTCCCATCCCTTCCCATTCCGAACAGGGTCATTAAGCTCAGCAACGCCGATGGTACTGCGTTTGTGGGAGAGTAGGTAGCCGCCATTTTCGGAACCTCGATTGGGTAACCGGTCGGGGTTCTTTGTTAAATTGCCTAATGGTGTAATGGTAGCACTACAGATTCTGGTTCTGTCTGTCTGGGTTCGAGTCCTGGTTAGGCAACAAAAAAAAAGACCTTTACGGGTCTTTTTTTTGTTGACCAGGGAATCTCTCACCCACTGGGTTCTTATCTCGCGTCGCTCGAACGATTAATCAGCAAGCTGATTTTTCGAGTCCTGGTTAACTTATTGCTTATTGCGCGAGGGGCATGGCGACTTGGTCGCGGCAGTAAAGGAAACGAACGGGACTGAAACTATAACCCGATTCGGTGGTAATCGGTTTGCCCCAGAATAAATAGGCGTGCTGACCCTTGCGGACATGTGCTCCCTTCTCCTTCCATTCATCGAAGGTGTGGAGCTCCTGGTCAACAAGGTTGTAACACTCGCGCAGAAGTTGGTTGCATTTGTAATCGGTACGCCCGGCGGCTTTCGCCATCTCAATCAGACCATTGGTGATCACTTTGAGGTGCTCACGATACTCGTGCATCTTCTCATTCTTAACTTGGTTAACGACTTGGTTGTTGACTTGGTTCTCGGAAACATTCATTTGGTTTGCCATAATTGTAAAAATTTTAATTGTTGTTTGTAATAAAATGAATATATTTTTGTCTTATTTTGCGTGGCCAATCAGCCTCGTTTTTTCTAAGACGGTGCAAAATTACTGCTATGTCCTGACACTTTTTGTCAGTGGTTGCAAAAAAAACAAAAAAAAATGCACTTTTTGGGGCTAAAAATGCATTTTTGTCTTTTTTCTATGACTTGTCGGGGATTTTTAGGGGTTCCGTAGGTGCTATGGTGCTCCGTGGGTGCTCCGTGGGTGCTCCGTTTACAATTACGGCGGATGAGCAGAGGGGTTAGAGGTGAGAGTATAGAGGTTAGTGATAGATTTTTTTGTACTCTTTCGTCAGTTTCTTAAACTCATCCACTAACTTTTGAGGTTCTAAAACCTTTAACTGTCCACCGAAAGTGCGCAGCTCTTGGATAAAATCCAATGTGGGATTCAGCATAAACTCAAAGCGAATACTGTCTTTTTCTTTTCCCGATCCTATTTCTTTTTGTGATGCGTGCAAGGGTAGGGTTCGAAGGTACTGAATACTCTTACCCGTTACCTCAATCACGATGCGACAAGGTGTATTACCGCCGCCATAGATTCCGTAACTATGTGCAAAATACTGCCTGCCATCAAAACTCGCGGGAATCTCATAGGAGCGTTCCACGATTTGCAACGACTGAATACGGTCTAAAGCATAGACACGAATCTCATTGGGGTGATCGGAACTGAGTCCTACCATATACCAACGACGCTTAAAAGACTTGACACAATAGGCTTCCATGGCAAAGGTATGCTCCTTGATGTCATTGAAACTCTTATACGTGACGCTCATGACCTTTCGATTACGAATAGCATCCATAATGGGGGTGAGGTACTGTGAATCAGAAGGCATCTCCTCCAGCAAGACATAAGGTTGCAGTTGGATATCCTGCACCATCTCACAAGTCGCTAACGAATCTAATAACCACCGTTTGGACTGGTCCTTGCGAATAGCCTCTGCGTTAGGGATGTAGTACACATAACCCGCGTGCCGATCGCACTCAATCAAAATACCCAAGAGCGATTCCGCACCTTGACGCCAACGATGGAACGTACGTTCATTGATAAACGACTCGTGGTTGTCATTGAGCGAACTATACGCCCAACGGCGGTCTATGTCCGAGCGAGAGATCCGTCTGGCAGACAGAATCGTGTTTGCCAACCAAAGGCAATGCTGTAATTGCTGTATCATATTATTTTCCGACTAAATGCTTAATCTCGTTTAACTTATTGAGTGCCTCTAAAGGCGTTAGGTTGTTGATGTCTATCTGAGTCACCTCATCTCGAATCTGCTCCAAGACGGGGTCGTTGAGAGCAAACATCGATAACTGAAAGCCCTCCGGGCGTTCAGAGTTGAGAGTGGAGAGTTTAGAGTTTAGAGAAGCCGTCTGGTTAGAAAGTGTAGAGTTGTTAGTTTCTCTATTTACCGATTCCAAATCAGCAAGGATGTGGTTGGCACGATCGATAATCGACGGCGGCATGCCGGCGAGTTTGGCTACGTGAATACCGAACGAATGCTCCGAACCGCCTCGAACGAGTTTGCGCATAAACAGCACCTTGCCATCCACTTCTTTGACGGACACATTGAAATTGCGAATACGCTCAAAGAGCGTTTCCATCTCGTTGAGTTCGTGGTAGTGGGTGGCAAAGAGCGTCTTGGCATGTCCCGGATGGTTGTGAATATACTCCACAATCGCCCAAGCAATGGAGATACCATCATAGGTCGAGGTACCCCGTCCTAACTCATCAAAGAGAATAAGACTGCGCTCGGAGAGGTTATTGAGGATAGAGGACGCTTCGGTCATCTCCACCATAAAAGTAGATTCACCTTGTGATATATTATCGGACGCGCCCACGCGCGTGAAGATCTTATCCACTATGCCTAACTTCGCACTTTGAGCCGGTACAAACGAGCCTATCTGCGCCATGAGCGAGATGAGTGCCGTTTGACGCAAGAGTGCCGACTTACCCGCCATGTTCGGACCCGTAATAATCAATATCTGTTGGCTGTTATTGTCCACGTAGATATCGTTCGGTATATAGCGCGAACCAAAGGGCAGTTGCTGTTCAATAACGGGGTGACGCCCTTGTTTGATGTCGATAACGAGACTGTCATTGACCTCGGGGCAGACATACTCGTGCGCCTTGGCAACCGAGGCAAACGAGGCTAAACAATCGAGTTGCGCTAAGATATAGGCATCCGCCTGTAAGTCATTGACGACGGGCAAAAGCGACTGCACTAACTCGGCATAAATACGACTCTCGATAATACCAATCTGCGATTCCGCTGCCACAATCTGCTCCTCGTACTGCTTGAGTTCGGGGGTTATATAACGCTCGGCATTAACCAGGGTCTGCTTGCGAATCCATGTCTCGGGGACTTGGTCTTTGTAGGTGTTGCGCACCTCGAGATAATAGCCAAAGACGGAGTTAAAACCAATCTTCAAAGACTGAATACCCGTTTGCTCTATCTCGCGCTGCTGAATCTTCATTAGGTACTCCTTACCGCCCGACTGGAGGTCACGATAATGGTCCAAGTCCGGGTCCACACCGCGAGCAATCGTTTCGGGACGACCTTGCGCAATGGGCGGGTCGAGGGTGAGCGTTCGCTCGATGAGGTCACGCTCTTGTCTTACCGGCGACAAGCTACCGGCAATAGGCGGTAGGGGTGTAGAGGAGTAGGGGAGTAGGGTATTTTGTATATCTTCGATGCAATGCAAAGCGAAAGCGAGATGACGTAGGTCACGGGGACCGATGCGACCCGTGGAAATCTTGGAGACCAATCGCTCCATATCGCCGATAGGCGATAAGGATTCGCGCACGGCGTTCATGAGTTCGGGATGGTCGGTAAAGAGTTTGACCATGGCTTGGCGTTCCTCAATGGATTTGACATCCTTGAGTGGGAAAGAGAGCCAACGACGTAGCAGACGCGCACCCATGGGCGTGAGCGTAGAATCCAAAATAGAGTAGAGGGACTTACTCTCTTGTGTGGGACCATCAAAGAGTTCAAGGTTACGAACAGTGAACTTATCGAGCCAAACAAAGCGCTCTTCCTCTATTCGACTGAGGTGACGGATATGTGCCGTTTGCAGGTGCTGGGTCATATCGAGATAGTAGAGGATAGCACCCGCGGCAATGACTGCCGAGGGTAGGTTATCTACTCCAAAACCCTTCAAGGACGATGTGCCGAACTGCTTGAGCAGTCGGTCATTAGCCGCTTGGGGTGTGAAGATCCAATCATCGAGTAGGAAGGTGAAGTATTTATCTCCAAACAACGATGTGAAGTCTGCCTTGCGGTCACGGAAGAAGAGAACTTCTTTGGGTGAGAAATTGGTGAGCAGTTTGTCAATATAGGCGCTATCTCCCTCCGCGACGAGAAACTCACCGGTACTGATGTCCAGCAGACTCAGTCCAATCTCTCCCTTCTTAGGGAAATGGAGGGCAGCGAGGAAGGTGTTCTCCTTCTGGGTGAGGGTTGTGTCCGAATAACTAACCCCGGGTGTGACGAGTTCGGTGACACCCCGTTTGACGAGGGTCTTGGTCAGTTTAGGGTCCTCTAACTGATCACAGATAGCGACGCGATATCCGTAACGAACGAGTTTGGGCAGATACGTATCCAACGCATGGAAGGGGAAACCTGCCATGTCGATAGGAGCCGCACCGGCCGCACCATTAGAGCGGTGGGTGAGGGTGATATTGAGAATCTTACTTGCCTGAACGGCATCCTCGCAGTAGGTCTCGTAAAAGTCTCCGCAACGGAATAGGAGCATCGCGTCGGGGTATTGCTCCTTGATAGTGCGGAACTGAGCCATCATGGGTGTTTCTTTTTCCATTATTGTAAATCAATTGTAAATTTCAAATTAAAGCGTCGGCCGGTGAGGTAATTGGGACTGGCCCACTGATTACCCAAGGCGTCGGATATCCAGAAATAGGAGTTGACATTGTTCCAACCGACGATATTAAAGACTTCAAACTGTATCGCCCACTGTTTGACATGCTGAGCCGAAGGTTTACGCATGAAAGCCGCGGTCTTGCGGTCAAAGACATAGGTCGCACCTAAGTCGATGCGTTTATAAGGCGATGTGCGGAAAGTCTTTTGCGAAGCGATGCTGTTGGGAGCCGCAAAGGGTTGACCATCCGCAAAGATAGTCTTGAAATGGAACCGCAACTGCGTGAGTTGGGGTAGGTAATCTTGGAAGAGCATGGAGAACGACCACCGCTGCTCCGACGGAGAAGGAATCCAACCGAGGTCGGGTTGGTCATTGAGTTTTTGACGTGCGGCACCCGCCGAGAAGTTAATCCACGAGTCCGCTCCGGGAACGAGTTCTCCGTATAGTTTGAGGTCCACACCCGTCGCAAAACCATGAGCATCGTTGGTGCCCGAATAGCGCACACGCACATTATCGACCGTGTAGGTTTCCATTCGGTCAATATGCTTGTAATACGCTTCCGCCGTGAACTTAAAGGGTCGTCCCCAAGCGCGGAAGTAGTAGTCCGAACCTAAGATGACATGTACGGAGCGTTGCGCTTTGAGTTCGTTATTGAGACGGATACGCGTTACCCCTTGTTCATCCGAAATGGTGTCACGCAGTTCTTTATAGAAAGGCGCTTGGTAATAAAGACCCGTTGCAAAACGGAAGGCAATATCGCGTTTCCACCCCGGGATATAGGTCACAGACGCACGCGGGGAGGGTCGTACTTCGTTATTGAAGGTCCAGTAGTTGAGGCGGGCACCGATATTAAAAATAACCTTTCCTTTATCCGTGAACCAGGTATGCGTGTTCTCTACATAGGCTTGTAGGCGGAAACTAGTCATGGAAGTATCCCCCTTGAGGGTATAGAAGAGTTGAAGGTCTCTTTCCGTATAAGGCAGACTATAGCCCGCCGAGTCGCGCATCTTCCACTCCGAGAGGTGGTCTTTAATAAACTCCCCTTGTCCGCTCATGCCCCATGTGAACTCATTATCATTGCGACTCCACTTACCGTTGTGCGCTAAGGTCACTATACCCGCCTGAAGGGCATTGCGTGCATGCTCGTGATATAGACCGGTGGCCATCGCCTCACCTCCCTCTTCCTCTAAACCACTGAGGACATACTCACCGGTGATGTCAAAGTTCTCTTGTTCGTTGGTGTAATACCCGCTCAAATCGAAGTTGATGTCCACCTCTGAATTAATATGTCCTTGCGTACTAAGGGCTGCGAAGGCCGTGCGAAAGAGGTCTTTTTCTTGCCCTTCGTACCAGATGCTCAAATCCTTTGCATGCTCCGTGCCACCAAAGGACTCGGTGAGCGAATCGGGAACAAAACGGTAGGAGTTCTGGCTGTAGTTGGCAAGCAGGGACATGGTCCATTTTTGGGGTAGACTCCACGTCATGAAGGTTTGGTAGTCGAAGTAATGGGGTTCGTAATTACCGGTTGTCTTGAGGGCACCGAGCATATAAGCCGATGTCTTGTAACGAAGACCATGCATCTGCGTGAAGCGCTCGTTGCCATGCCCCACATAGACGGAAGCGCCTAATAGCGAAGCCGAAACAGAGGACTCAAACTTCGTTGGGCGTTTATATTGGATATCCAACATCGAGGACATGCGGTCGCCATACTGCGCTCCGAAACCGCCCGCCGAGAAATGCACATTCTCTACCATCTCGGGATTGACAAAACTCAATCCCTCCTGTTGTCCGCTACGGATAAGCAGAGGCCGATGAACCTCAATACCGTTCACATAAACGGCGTTTTCATCAAACGAACCTCCGCGGACGTTGTATTGGGAGCTCAGTTCATTATTTTGGTTCACCCCCGCAAAGGTGATAAGCAAGGACTCAATACTTCCTCCTGTAGCATCGGGCATGACGCGCGTGGTGGCTGCCTCAATACGATCCATGGAGTTCTCCTGATGCTGAATGGCACGCACCTCGATCTCTGCCAGTTCGGTTGTTTGCAGCTCAGCATTGATATTCATCACGCCTTGTGGGGCAATGATAGGTTGAATAAGGGTTTCGTAGCCCACCATCGAGAAAACAAGACGCAACGAATCGGTCGCGGGAAGAATGAGTTCGTAATAACCGTTGCGGTTTGTGGTGGTACCGATGATAGAACCATCGGCAGCAGGGGCTTCAATATAGACATTCGCTAATTCGATACCGCGGTTATCCGTGTCAACCACATAGCCATAAAGGCGAAGTTGGGACGCGGCCGTTGTGAGGGTCGCTAAGAAAAGAAATGATATGATGAGGAGCTTACGCATGGGTTAGTGGTTAGTGATTAGTGCGTTGACGAGCATGCCGCAGGCGGCAAGGATATCCTCGCCGCGGGAGCGACGAATAGTGGTGGTGATGCCGTGGTCGGAGAGGTAGTCTCTAAACCAAACCATCTGCTTTTCGTCGGAGGCGGGGAAGGATTGATCTACGCCGGCGTGGAAACGGATGAGGTTGATACGACAATCGAGTCCGCGGAGAAGACGAATGAGTTCGTTCGCGTGCTTGGGGGTGTCGTTAACACCGGACCAACAGATATATTCAAAACTGACTCTACGCTGGTGCGAGAAATCGTATTTCTTTAGGAGCGTAATCACATCGCTGATCGGGTAGGCCTTTTCGGCGGGCATGATGGTCTCCCGCTCTACGTGGAAGGGATTGTGCAGCGAGATAGCGAGGTGACATTCCGACTCGTCCAAATAACGCTTTAAGCCGGGTATGAGTCCTACACTGCTCACCGTGATGCGTTTGGGCGACCACGCTTCTCCCCAATCCGAGGTCATAACCTCCAAGGAGCGTAAGACGGCATCGAGGTTGTCCATCGGTTCGCCTTCGCCCATGTAGACCAAATTTGTCAACAAATTTGGTCTTGAGTTTAGAGTGGAGAGTTTAGAGTTTAGAGATTCGACTTCAAAGATCTGATTAAGAATCTCGGAGGCGGGGAGATGACCATGGAAGCCAAGGGTACCCGTCATGCAGAACTTACAACCCATCTTACAACCCGCTTGCGTGCTCACGCAGAGCGTGGCGCGATCGTCCTCGGGGATATAGACCGCTTCGACGAAGCGGTTAGAGTGGAGAGTGGAGAGTGGAGAGTGGAGAGTCTCCGGGATTTCGAAAAGATACTTGATCGTACCATCGGAGGAGACGGCTTGACGCACGGGAGCGTGGCGACCGATGATATAGTTAGCGGCCAGCCGTTCACGAGCGGATTTAGCAATATTGGTCATCTCGTCAAACGAGGTGACGCGCTGCTTATAAAGCCATTGGGCCAGTTGTGTTCCCACAAATTTCTTGAAGCCTAATTCAATCGCAATGGCTTGCAGTTCCTCTAATGTTTTACCGAGCAGTATATTCATATAGTCGCATTTCGCATTGTTGACAATCAAAGACAAGACTCACTATGGTCCCGTTTTTAAGACGCAAATAGCGCGGCTCTTTGTCGGGGGACAGGGGTTTGAGCTTGCGGCAATGACCGAGTTCGTGTAGGATACAATACCTACAGGTCATGAGCGGTTGATGGTTTGGCGTCTCCATTGATTGAGGGTTGATATAGGTATAAAATAGGGTTGACTGTGAATCTCGACCTTGCGGGCTTGATAGATAGTGTCCCCTAATTTAGTGAGTTGTTCTTTTATGGTGTTCATCGCCCGCTCGGGATTATTGGCAGGCTGATGAGGGTAGTCAAATTCGTTGGATAGGTCCCCGATAGTGAGTCTAAAACCGGACTCAGTCTCCTCAAAAAGTATATCCACTAACACGCGGCGCTCGGCTTGTAAACTTTTGAGGAAAGCAGCATCGTGATTGCGATACACTTTAGAGTTTAAAGTGGAAAGTTTAAAGTTTAAAGTAAGTGCGCCTTTGGCGGTAGTGTATAGTTTTAAGTTATTGTTTCCGTTAAAGTAGAACCCTTGGTCACCCACACACAGGCCATCGCCGTTGTGCAGTTCAATGCCGGGAGCGACTTGAATGCGGTTATTGACTATCTCACCCACATACTCGCCCGTCGATTTAGGGGTAGACCAATTCGCCATGTTGGGCGTGCGGCCGTGCAGGAAATAGTCACAAGCACCGCGGTGGAAGGTCTTTTCGGGGTTGGGCGTGAACGTGTAAGTAAAACAAGCCCCCTCCGACTCCCCCCGATGGGGGAGAGGTAGTTGATCCAATAGTTGCCGATAATAGGCCACGATATTGGTGACATAGTCGGCATCCTTTAGACGACCTTCAATCTTAAAGGTCGTCACACCCGCTTCTATGAGTTCTTGTAAGTATTGCGAACGATCCATATCTTGAAGGGACAAGAGGTACCGCTGGTGAATAGGCTTTCCCTCGTCGTCCAACACTTCATTGAAATCTTTATCCAATAGATCATAGGCCATTCGGCACATCTGCGCGCAACAACCTCTGTTCGCGCTGCGGTTCATGAGCACCTCAGACATATAGCATCGTCCGGAATAGCTCACGCAACAAGCGCCGTGAATAAATGCTTCTAACTCTATCGCGTTAGAAGCTGAGTTTAGAGTGGAGAGTTTAGAGTTTAGAGTGTTGCTGATATTTCTTATTTCGTCTATGGTGAGTTCGCGGGCAAGGACGACGCGCTTAAAGCCGAGGGATTGCAAACGCAACACATCCTCGGGGGTGCGATTGTCGCACTGCGTGGAGGCATGAAGACGGATAGGCGGCAGGTCTTCGTTTAGTAATTGGAGGTCCTGAATGATCAGCGCATCCACCCCTATCTTATACAACTCCCAAGCCATAGCAACGGCTTCTTTGCGTTCGGTATCAGTGAGTAGGGTGTTGAGCGTCACGAGCACCTGTACCCCATACGGATGAGCATAGTTCACCAGTGTCGCTATGTCTTCTAACGAATTGCCCGCTTGTACACGCGCACCAAAACGCGAGGCACCGATATAAACGGCGTCCACTCCGGCTTGGATAGCGGCTTTCGCGACAGTAAGGTCGCGTGCGGGAGCTAATAATGTTAGTTTGATCTCATCCATGTGCTAATCTCATACATAACTATTCCGGCGGTAACGGATACATTGAGCGAATGCTTCGTTCCATATTGCGGTATCTCTATACAACCATCGCAAGCATCCACCACGGCTTGATCCACACCGAAGACCTCGTGACCTAGAATGACCGCAATACGGTCATTTGAGTTTAAAGTTGAAAGTGTAAAGTTTAAAGTCTTACTATCGTGGGCTTGTTCTACCGCAAAGATGCGATAACCCCGTGCGTGGAGGTCGGCTACTGCATCCTGGGTGTTCTTAAAATATTTCCAATCGACAGTTGTTTCTGCACCCAGAGCTGTTTTATGTATCTCTGCATTCGGTGGACAACAACAGATACCGCATAGATAGACCGATTCCAGTAGGAAAGCATCCGCCGTGCGGAATACGGCCCCTACATTATGTTGGCTGCGGACATTATCCAAGACCACCACCAAGGGTAGTTTGGAAGCCTCGTGGAACTGCTCCGGCGTGAGGCGATGCATCTCGGGTATCGTTAGTTTCTTCATTCTATAATAAAGGGCAAAGTGATCGTTAATATGCGTTTTTGTTCATCCATGGAAAGGATAAAATCCTCATGCAACGGAATCATATAGTTTAGAGTGGAGAGTGTAGAGTTTAGAGTGGCGAGGATATTCTCGGTTGAATCGTCAATATCGGTGATAGTGCCGAGCGTTCCTTGGTCGGTATCCACTACCTGCCAGCCTACAAAATCCGTCCATAGCATCTCGTCTTGTGCGTCTTCCGACACATCTTTTCGAAGCATATACACTTCATAACCGGTGAGCGAACGCGCCTTGGCTTCGGTGTTGATATCTTTGAGTGTAAATAGAACATCCTCTCCGTGGTAACTAAAATCGACTACTCTGAAAGGAACCAAGAGGTTGTTGATGGATAGAATAATAAAAAGACCGCCTTCGGCTGTTAGACCGCTACGCTGAAGGACCGCTACGCTGAACGATGTCGTAGTGCGGCATAATAACTGACCTTGGGTGCCGAAGGGCTTAGCAAAGGTGCCAATCAATATGACTTGGTCGCGAGTAATCATGAGACTTGTTCTACTTTATGAAGGTTGACATAAACGAGGTAACCGGTGGTTGTATATCCCATTTGATTAAAATAGGATACATAGTCACGCACTTGTTCTTGGTAACTCTGTTTATGTTCCGAGCCAAACTTATAATCGATAATCGTTGCCTTCTTCCCATCTATCATTACGCGGTCGGGGCGTTCGGTATGACCTGACTTAAGCAGTATATCCTGTTCGCACAGCACCTCGTCGTGGGGATCAAACCAGTGATAAGGCTTGGCGAGGGCAAAAACATCGTCCTTTAATCGGTTCAGTTCGGGGATATCAAGGGCTCGTACTTGTCCTAAAGCAATGAGTTTATCCAATTCTCTCTCCGCGTCCGAGGGAACGATGATCTTAGCCAACCAATCGTGCATCACGATACCCAGATCGCGGATGTCCAACGAAGTCGCCTCATCGCGCAGCACACGCGTGCGTAAGGTCAGACGCTGCCCCAATGGAACCGAATGATAAACGGCGGATAGTTTTTCTGTTGTTTCTTGATCTAATTGTGAATCTTGATATTCCGCTCGCGTTCCTATCTCTAATCCGTCGGGATAGAGGTCGGACAGAAGATGATCAACGGTTGGATAGGAGGGTTTGCGGGAGCAGCTGTGTATATCCTGTCCAAAGACATATAGTTCGTTCTTGGCTCGCGTGAAAGCCACGTAGGCCAGATTGAGATTATCTAAATAGAGGTTGAGCAGTTCGTCGGCATAGGCCTCACGGAAGGAAGTTTTTAAAAGATCCTTGGTGAAGGGAATAGGTAGTAGGGGTAGGGGCGGTCGCTCCGGCGACACCGGTATAATGGAGTCGGAGGGTAGGGTACGCGTGTCTATCCATAGCAGTTTGTCGGAGTCCATTCTGGATTTGGCATAGGGCCACGAACAGAAAGGTAGGATGACGGCTTGCCACTCCAAGCCCTTGGCTTTATGAATAGTCATCACCGAAATAGCTTCGGTAGAGGAGGCGGGAATGGTGGCTTTGGTTTCACAACGATGCCAGTAATCAAGGAAGGCTGCCACATGAGCCGGTGATGTGGCCACGAAGGTGTACACCAAGTCCTGGAACGCGGTCAAGTAAGGAATAGCACCGGGAATATCGGCTAAGCTGTATTGATCGATAATATACTGCACTAAATCGTAGAGTGGGAGAACCATTTCACTGAAGGACCGCTGCGCTGAAAGATCGGCTTCGCCTGAAGGTCCGTCCTGCGGACTAAAGGCTTTTTGCAACGCTATTTTCAGTCGTGCTTGGAGCACTTGGTCGTCGGGTGTAAGGGTGAGTGAGAGAAGGCAAACGATAATCTCGATGGCGGGATGGGAGGATAACAATAACCCTTCTGCCGTTTGAATAGGATACCCTTTCTCGATCAGTTCGTGCGCAATGCGTTGGGCTTCGTTGCCGTTGCGAACTAAGATGGCTATTTCTTTGGCGGGTACATGACGGGCTATCAGATCATCCAAGATGGCGGGCAGTGCTTTCATCGCTTCCTCTTTGGCTTCGGGTGCTTTCTCAACCTTAAAGAACTGCATATGAATGTAACCGGGTTCTGTGGAGACGGGTTCTTGTCGCAAGGTTGAATAGCACGACATCAGTCGCCCGGCACGCGAGGTGCCGTCTAATGATTTAAGGTCCTCGGTGAGTTTATTGGCCGCCCAACCGACATACCCTTTGAAGATCTCGTTATTGGCATTCACGATGGTGGCCGACGAACGGAAGTTCTTGGTCATCGGGGGTAGGGTATGTTGCGCAATCTGTTGCTCCACCGTATGGTCGAGTAACTTCCAATCCGAGTTACGCCAGCGGTAGATACTCTGTTTGACATCCCCCACAATCATATTGGCATAACTGTTGGCATTACTCTCCTCCACGAGGGGACGGAAGTTCGCCCATTGTAATTGGGAGGTGTCTTGGAACTCATCAATCATGAAATGGTGGAAACGCGGCCCTAATTTCTCATATACAAAAGCCGATTCTACGGATCCGATGACCCGCGCGAGTAGGTGGTTGATGTCGGAGATAGGAAGACGATTCTGTTCGCGATTGGTTATTTCAATCTGCTTGGCAATAGCCGAGAGGGTTCCTAATTCGTTGAGGTGCTTGAGTATGACCGCGGCCGTCAAGTCTTGCTCTTTCTTGGGTTTGAGATTCTCGGCGTCGGCTATTTGTTGGAGTTCGGCTTTGTAAGCTCGCATAAACGTCACATCATCCAATTGAGATTGAATAAGGGGCAGAAGGGTGCGCACTTGTTCGTTCATCAATTCTTTGGCAAATGTTTTGATATCGTCCTTGGGATTCCAGTTTTTTCCGGCACGTATATTGTCCTCCACATAATCGCGCATCCAATCGGTATAACCTTGGAAGATGAGGTCATCCACGGCTTGTTCCACTACGGCATCGGTGTCCAAGGTTAGGTTGAATTGTGCCGGCAGTCCCAGTTCGCGCGCAAACTGCCTGACTACGAGTTGGAAGAACCCGTCAATCGTAGAAACTGCGAAATGGGTATAATCTTGCAAAATGGCGATGAGGGCTTTATGTTCGGGCGAATCAACGGGGGCTTGACTGAGCAAACTAAGGATACGCTGCTTCATCTCGGCGGTTGCTTTCTTGGTAAAAGTGACGGCGAGTATATGTCGGTGAGCCTGGTCGGTACGATCCTTGAGGAGCATATCGATGTACTGATGGGTAAGGGTGTACGTCTTACCTGAACCGGCAGAAGCTTTATAGATAGATAGCATATCAGTTACGGACCGTTACCACGCCATTGACCACGGAGGTGGAATAGCGTTTGAGTGATTCTTTCGATTTACCTTTGGTTGGATAGCCCGTGCCCGAACTTAGGTCGTACTGCTCTCCGCAGTCGGGACAAATGGCGTAGAAACCATCTATATGCGTTACATGACATTTACCGGTGGATAAGTAGCACGCAGGACAAGCCAAATCAAAGGAGGCATAAGGATTGAGGTCGGAGGTGGTCACCATCGTTACTATCCCCCCGTAACCGTGCGCACCTTGTCCTTCTTGGTAACGGCGCAGTTGGTCATGATAATGCAACCCCTCTTTGTCCGCAATGACATAGTCGTAAAGGCACGTGGGTTGGAAGTGCACGAAGATGTCCTGATTGGTGTTGATATGAATACCTACAGGCATAACGGGTATCGAACTCACCGGATTCTGCTGACAAGAGTAGAAAGTGAAAGTGAGAGTGGAGAGTAATATATAAAGCAGTTTCTTCATCAATTGACAGCCGAGAGGTGAATATAGAAGTGTAGTGTCGAATAGGGTGGAATAAAGGAGGTGGTTCCTTCTGTTCCTATGCCGTCCGTTCCATAGCCAAGTTCATAGGGGATATAGAGTTCAATATATCCGTGGGTATGAATCAACTTGATGCCCTCTTGGAAACCGGCAATAAGGTCGGATACATTGCTGTAAAGGGAGCCTCGTTGGAACTGATAGCCGTTAATAAGCCAACCTTTACACACATCGCATTGGATGACACTACCGCTATTGGGTTTAGCCTCTGAGGTGAACTTATCCTCGTGGATGCAATATACCAGTCCGGTGGAGGTGGTATGAAAATTAGGATCCTTCTTGACTTGCTCAAGGATCATTTCATTACGCGCTTTCCAATCCAGGAAGTCATCGGTTTTACACGAGTGGAAAGTGAGAGTGACAGCGGAAAGTAGGATAACGATGTTAAATAGGGATTTTCGTTTCATTGTTTTAGTATCCATTGTTCGGGATTAAGAATTGTTCTGTCTTGATATATTTGGAAATAGAGTTCCGTCTTATTATCCTCTTCGGGGTTGGTGTAGATCGTACCGATGGCTTGTTTCGTCGATACGTGGTCCCCTTGTTTTATTTGCAGTTTGCTAAGACCTGAATAAACCGTTCGGTAATTACCGTGCTGAATGATGACGGCATAGGTGTTATTCATCACAAAGCACGAACTAACCGTACCTTCATACACCGCGCGGGCGATGGCACCGGAGGTGGTTTGAAGGTAAATACCCTTGTTATCAAGGATGACCTCTTTGTATACCGGATGGGCATGTTTGCCAAAGTGACCGGATATATGTCCTCGTTCAATGGGCCACGGCAAACGACCTTTGTTTTGTTCGAACCCTCCGGCAATGAGTTGCTGTTCGGGAGTCAGTGAGGTCTTCGTTTGCGTTTGTTGGCGAATGAGTTTGTCAATCTTGTTATTGAGGTCTGCCACCGCTTTCTGTTGTTTGGTTAGTTGAGATTTGAGGTTCTTCTCTTGTTTCTTGAGGTCCTCCAACATGGCTTTCTGTTTCCGCTCCGAACGAGCCAGTTTATCCTGTTCGGATTGTTGCGTTTTGAGAGTTTTCTGTTTTGCTTTCTTATTGGCGGTGAGCAGTTCGTTTTGGTGCTCAATGTCCTGCTTCTTATTGTTTATCTTATTGATTTGCGATTGCCTATAGGCTGCAAACTCCTGCATATAACGCAGCCTGCGAACGAGCTGTTGGAAGGAAGATGCGGAGAAAAGGAAAATGAAGGGGGACTGATGCATCTGGGCATAATGCGTCTGGCGCACCAGTTTGGCATAGTCTTCTTGCAGAACCGTCAGTTCGGATTGCAGTTTAGACTTATTCGCTTGGAGTTGGTTCATCTCCTTGTTGAGGGCGGTTATCTCGCTATTCAAGTTCTTTACCAACTTGCGTTGAGTGGCGATGTTCTGATTGATCAGTTCCAGTTTATTGAGGGTCACCTTCTTATTAGACTTGGTTTGCTCAAGCATCTTATTGGTAGCCGCAATCTGCTGCTCTAACTGCTTTTGCTGCTGCTGGAGGGAGGCTACATCCTGGGCGAGGAGTAGGGGAGTAGAGGAGTAGAGGAGTAGGGTTAATAGGATGATTATTCGTTTCATTGCAGCACTTGTTCAAGGGATTTATAGGAAAAACGCACGATGGGAAGACGGGTCATGTTCACAGGTACGTTCGTTTTTATTTCGGGGTAGGTTATATCGAGTACAACCGTTTTGTTAGCAACGCTGAAAGCACGAAGGGTGTTTTGCTGTCCGCGGGGAAGAATAGCACCGGTGGCTATGTCCTGGATTATCCGGAAGGTGATGGGAGTAGAGGAGTAGGGGAGTAGGGACTCATACGTGAGCGGAATATACTCCATGGTGGTTCGATCAAACACAATAAGGTCAGATGGGGTGGCTTCGATGCGAATCAGTTCCATTCCGGCGATGGGTTGAATAGACCAAATGACAAGCGAGTCTATCGTTGTGGAGAACGCTACACGCGAACTGAGTGTTTGGTTATCAAAGGTGATCGTAGCGCGCGCTGCAGGCACACTGACGGTGTGTACTTTCTGTGTGCGTTCAGTAGCGGTGGAGTCATCCTTCGTTGTGGTTACCCGTTGTGTCGAACAACCCACCAAAACCGCTATCAATAATATGTTACTTAACTTTCTCAAGGTGTTGCGTGATTATCATTTTTTCGTTCCCATCGGTACTTAGGTTCAGTGCTTTATTGAGGTAGAACTGCGCCAACGCGTCCTGCCCTTGTAAATGCAGTATCCAACCATACGTATCTAAGAAAGAGGCATTATTGGGTTGGAGTTGAATCGCCTTAGCGGACATCTGTTCGGCCTTTTTGAGGTCGCCCTTGTGGGTGGCAAGTAGGTAGGCGTAGTCGTTGAGAATGGTAGGATTGTCAGGCACTTGTTCGAGGTATTCGTCCAGATAAACGAATGCTTTCTTTATGTTCTCCTTACTAATGGCAATCCGGTAACGAACCAGCGAACTATACGGGGAGGGTCCTAAGTGCTTTTCTACCTCATCTATCGCTTTGGCTGCGGTGGTGTAGTCGGCATTCGTCATGGCCACTTGCAATAGCATATTCCAAGCATCCACATCGTCTGGGTTCGCTTTCGTGGCTTGCTTCATGATTTGGAGTGCCTGCTTGTATTGTCCCGTTTCCATTAGGGCTGATACATGATGCTGGTAGAGTTCATCAGGTGCTTGCTCGTAGGCGCGCGCGAAGAAAGCCCGGGCAGAGTCCTTTTGGTGCAAGGCATCATAGATAATCCCTAAATAGTCTTGCGTTCGGGCATCTTTGGGATTGATCTCAGCACACATATGCAACAAGCAATACGCTTGCGCATAGTGCCCCTCGTTGATGGCTTTTTGTGCGGCGTAAAAGTCGTAATAGAACTGCGCCTCCCGCTCGGGTGCCAGCCTCTCTGCCTCTCCGCCTCTCAGCCTCTCAGGCTCTCTGCCTCTCAGCCTCTCTGCCTCTCTGCCTCTCAGCCTCTCCGCCCTTCCGCCTGCCATAATCGGCATTACGCACAACCACAGCAGCATGCCTAATATGCCTATCCTAACTTTCAACTCTCAACTTTCAACTATTCGACTTCTTTCAACTTTAAACTTTAAACTTTAAACTTTAAACTTTAAACTCAACTACTTGGTCCCCGAGTGTCCAAACCCACCGGTTCCGCGTTCGGTCATTTCAAGACTATCTACTTGGAACACTTCGGGACGCTCAACGGGCGAGATGAGCATTTGGCAGATACGGTCTCCGGACTCGATGGTCTGGGGCTCGTTGCTCAGGTTAATGAGAATCGTGCATACCTCTCCGCGATAGTCGGCATCAATAGTGCCGGGGGTGTTAAGAACGGTCAGACCTTGTTTCAGTGCCAAACCGCTACGCGGGCGAATCTGCGCTTCATAACCGCGGGGCAGTTCCATGTATAAGCCCGTGGGAATGAGGCGACGCTCTAACGGTTGAAGGGTAATGGGTTGAGGAATGAACGCGCGCAAGTCCATGCATGCGGCTTCTTCAGATTCATACTTTGGCAACGGATTGTTGCTCTTGTTGATAAATTTTACAGTCATAATATATGTGTATTAAAATCGTTTTTCTACGAGTACGCGCAGCCCATCTTCCACGATGCGAATGTGGATATCTTTCTCCATCGCCACAGGGTCTCCATCCAGGTGGAAAGGCGCAGCCTGATCGCGGTAAAGGGTGATGTCTTTGGCTTGGGCACCGTCCATAAACAGACTCTTGTCTATCATCTTCGTGAACAAACCCAACGCCAGCGACGGCGCGGCAAAGACGGCTTTCCCCGACATGATACATATATCCATCTTGCCGTCTTGAATACTGGCTTTTGGTGCTATGTAAGCCTCATTGCCCCACTGGTTGGCATTGGCAAAGGTAATCAAAAAGGCGGTAGTGTTAATATCCAAGTTAGACCCATCATTGGCTACGATATGGTAGTTTTGCGGCTTATAGGATACAAGGTCGGCCACTATCTTTTGCAGATAGGTGGCAAATCCCCGTCTGCCTGCTGCGGCGAACTGCTCCGCTATCATCGCATCAAAACCCGTGCCACAAGTGGTCACAAACAGATGGTCGTTGGCAAGACCATAATCGGCATAAATCGGTTCTGAGTGGTTGAGCATCTCGATGGCTTTGTTGACGCGCATAGGGATATTGAGGTGACGGGCAAAACCATTTCCGCTGCCCATGGGAATGATTCCGAGGGCGGTCTTAGTGTCCCTCAGACCACGAGCCACTTCGTTGACCGTACCGTCTCCGCCGACGGCCACGACGGCGTCAAAACCCATTTGGGCAAATTGGCGTGCCAATTCGGTGGCGTGACCCGCCCGCTCGGTAAAAACAATATTCTCCAGCCATTGCGATTTATCCAACAATTGGGTAATCAGTTTGGGCAGTTTTTTCTTATTGGCTGTTCCTGCAATGGGGTTAATAATGAAGGCAATATTCTTCATGATGCTTGTATTTTTACATTTTCGGGCGCAAAGATACAAAAAAAAAATGGTATAAGCAAATTTATTGGTTACAAAATTTGATTTTAATCAAATAATCGTATTTTTGTCGTTTTTTTCTCTCCGCCTCTCTGCCTCGTCGGGACGTCTTGTCATCCCTTGCCGGCAGGCGCTCCCTCTCGCATCTCCTAGTCCGTCTAGTCCTTCCTCGTCAATCTTAGTCATTCCTAGGAATACCTAGTTTCTCCTATCGCTCACTATCGTTCTCGATATATCGAAACTTCGGTCGCTGACCGTACTTTTTTTCTCGTTTCCTTGCTTTCTGCAACAGATAATACCTAGAACATACATAGAACATACATAGAACATACATAGAACATATCTATATCCTATGAATATAAAAAGCATAGTCAATGAATATACAATGAAAATGTGGTATAGACTATGTACTTATTCGCAATGTACTGTACAATAATAGCCTCAAAGGTGTTTCTTTGCAAAGATTCGCAATCTTTGCTTCCCCTTTTGGCGTTTTTTGGGGCGCGGTGACCCGTTCTGTGAGGGTGTGTCAAAACAAAATTTAAGTCTCTGAGAATTGAATATTCGGAAACGTTCTCAACCTATAGTCCGAATAAATTAGTCTCAAAAAATGCTTTTCTTGAGTTTTGACACACCCTCTTTTGTACCCTGTCTCTTCTCGGCGAAAGTCTTTCGCCGTTTTTTTTTTAAAGTGGCGGACGTGCAAAAAACAACCATCGCAACCCCAAGAGGCTGCGATGGGAGAGAGAGTTTATATACTTAACTTTAAAAGTTAATGATATAGGAATATCGGTAACTAAACCTATTAAGCTTGGTTTTATGCAAACTAATCTGTTCCTTTTCTTATTTCTTCGTATTCTTCTTGGGACATAGAAAAACTAAGTTCACCATTATTCCATTCTCCTCCTTGAATATATGTGCCGTCTTCTTGATAATATGCTCCTAAACCATTTGGTTGGGCATCGCACCAACCACCATAATACCAAGAACCATCTTCAGGATGAATTCTTACAGCTCTGCGTCTCCCTGAAGGGTCATTGCCTTGCGGATATCTCCATTGCATAGTTAGATTATTTTGAAATGATTATTTTATTTCCTTGGACATTGTATGATTTTCCGTTTCTTTCAATAATAATAGAGCCATTACGGAAAAATTTGGATACTTTGGTATCTCTATAAACTGTAAATTGCAATTCAAAAATAGTCCACTATAGTATTTGAAAAGTAGTCCACTTTGAGAAATGGGAAAAAAGTAGTATCTTTGCATTCTGAATCACTAAATGCAAAGGAAACACCCCATGATTAAAATGGTAACAAAA
>JAZRWG010000075.1:0-17615 GCA_045599545.1 Paludibacteraceae bacterium
TGTTTATACCATGACGCGTTCTGCGTTGGTGTCAACATATACCGGCGTGGACGTTATTGTTTATTCTTTGTTAGTCGGTTTTGGTAGAACCTCAAGAGGAGGAATAAGCGTGAATAAAGTTCACGCTTTTTTGTTGTTGTATCCTATACACACTCGTGTATGTGAACATTAGAATATATTAAAATATATAACGGAGAATGCCGATAGCCGAATAATAAAGTGGAGGCAAATGTATTATTTTTATTAATTTTTTATGTACAATTTTTCTAAAAAAGGGTCATTATTGACCACATTAGCGGTTGTCGGTTTAGCAGCCTTAATGACAGGTTGTACGACGTATTCGTACACCTCTCGTTCGACTTCAATCCGTCCGAACGAAATGAAATCTAAATCATTAGGGGCAGAAGTTGATGTTGATTTCTCTCGCAGGGTAACAGCTACTTCGGATCCTCAGGTACTGAAGAGCGATGCCATCAACAACGCTCAGTACAAATGCATCAATGAAAACAATATTGATGTAGTGGTTGACCCCATTTACAAAATAGAGTTCAACATGTTCTCAAAGTATGCGTATAAAGCAACCGTTATTGGTTATGCAGGAACGTATAAACAAGTTAAAACGGGGGTAGATGCTGTAGTTGAAAAGGATTATAAGGTAGAAGATATTGAGAAATATAAACTTCTCACCGATCCGTCTTTCTATCAATACTACTATCAAAAAGATCCTGTTCAGGGCGGTGATGTTACCAATTACTTCATCAATAGTAATGGTAATGGCGGAGCACCTGTCGTACTTAAAAGTCAACCCACGTTGATGCAAAATCAACCTGCATCTATGATGCTTAAGTCATTTAACGCTCCTGCCAAACAGCAGAAGAATGTGAATACAAAAGTATTTGATTACAAAAAGAGCAAACAACTGCGTGATGCCGGTATTGGAATGTTCTCGACGGGCGTTTTTGAATTAGGTTTTGTTTTCCCAATGATGTTATGTTTAGGAAATAACGATGCAACCTTTGGTGCTTCATTTTTCTTTTGTGCATTGGGTAGTGCCTCCATTATTAGCGGTATTCCGATGTGGGCAGTGGGTTCGCATCGCATGAAGAACGCAACAGATCCTCAACTTGCCGTTGGTGGCACCAAGGATGGTCTGGGTGTTCGCTTGACTTTCTAATTGATATCTTATTTTGTTAAACTTAAAAATTCAAATATATGAAACGTATTCAAATATTAGCAGTTGCCGTTTTGGCAATGGTTACAACCGGTTGCACCACCTATTCTTACACATCTCGTAGCGTCAGCATCGCTCAATCCATGGACGTGCAACCTACTACTACTTTGGTTGATGTTAAGCCCGATTTTAACAAACGCGTTAATGTAACTTCCTCTTGGTGCAAATCTTTAGAAGAAGCAATGGGAGAGGTTAAGTACAAAGCTATCAATGACAATAACATTGATATCGTGGTTGATCCTATTTATAAGACACAAATTCATGGTAAACGTTGCCAAGTAACTCTGACCGGTTTCGCAGGATATTACATCAATCCTCGTACTACTTTAGAGAATATCAAACAATTGGAGAATGTGGATAAAGCTGATATTGAGAAATATCTCATTCTGCAACAAAATCCGCAAATCATCCAATATTTGTATGACACGAAGGAGGGAAATGTAGTAACCATCAATCACAACAACGGCAATACTTGCAAAAAGCCTTGTGAAGTTGCTCCCTCCCCTGAGGCTCCCGCTAAAGGGAAATAACGCTATATTATTTAAATAAGCCCCCCAACTCCCTCTAAAGGAGGAGAGGTAGATTCTCAGGCGGTTTCCGAGCAATCGGGAGCCGCTTGGGTGTATTAACAGGGTCAAAGGAACAGGAGCACAAGTTGCACAAGCACTTTTTAATACACCCATACGCGCGTGTATATGTAAGGAAACAACCTGTGCTACTTGTGCGTACTTGCGTCCCTTGAGACACGCGCAAGTTCTCTTGTTGGAATTGCACTCAACACGCACTCGTATCCATGACGCTAATGACGCAATGACGATATTTTTATAAACTCTATATACATATCCGCGCGCGTGGGGATATAAAAACAATCGTCATAATCGTCATGCGTCATTTGTCTACTTTTTTAGGAAAAGACTTAACGCAATCTACTGTTTAGCATAGCGTTAGCCTATGGTGCTATGTGGGTGCGATGTTAGTGGTATGTTTACCGCAACACTACTACAGCACTGTCTCCGCCGTATCTGTTAACGTAGCACCCCCGTAGCATAATAGGCCCTACGGGGGCTAGAAATAGGCAGGGGGAGTACGGGCAGTTATTCTACTTGTAACACAAGGCCTTTGAGGTATTCGCCCTCTGGGTGGAAGATGTTGATGGGGTGGTCCTGCGGCTGATGCAACTGGTGCAGAATACGCACTTTGCGCCCTACTTGTGCGGCAGCAGAGAAAACTGCCAAACGGAACATCTCCTTATCAATGGCTTGCGAACAAGAGAAAGTAAACAAGATTCCTCCCGGACGGATCTGCTCAATGCCCTTGGCATTCAACCGCTGATAGCCCCTCAGCGCATTCTTAATAGCATCCCGATGCTTGGCAAAAGCCGGTGGATCAAGGATAATCAAATCGTACTTGTCCTTGATGTTCGCCATGAACTCAAACGCCTCGGCAGCATAAGCGTGGTATCTGGTGTTGGGAGTAGGGGAAAAATTGCGGGCAACATTCTCGTTGACTAAGTCAATGGCTTTCTCGCTTACATCCACCGAGTCAACGCTTTTGGCTCCGCCGCGGAGGGCATAAACGGAGAATCCGCCCGTATAACAGAACATATTGAGCACATCCTTGCCCTTGGCGTAACGCTCTAACAAAGCGCGGTTCTCGCGTTGATCAACAAAGAAACCCGTCTTCTGCCCGCGTAGCCAGTCAATGCGGAAATCAAGACCGTTTTCTGTGGCCCAGAAAAGACCGCTATCGCTGTAAGACCGCTGCGCTGGTCGCTCCGGCGACTCCGATACTCCGCCTTCGGCTGAAAGACCGTTCGCTATGCTCACTGTAGGACCAACCAAGTATCCCGTCTTTTCGCCCTCTATTTCGGCTTTGAAGGGAAGGGTGTCGTCTGATTTATAGTAGACATTATGTACCTCGTTGACGACCTTAACAAGGGCTTGAGCAATCGTTTGGCGGCAGCGGTGCATGCCTACCGAATGGGCTTGGACAACGGCCGTGTCGGCATAGACATCAATGACCAGTCCCGGCAGGAAATCGCCCTCGCCATGCACGAGGCGGTAGGTGTTATTATCCTCACGAATGAGGTTGATGTGCTGCCGCATAGCATAAGCGGCGCGAAGGCGTTGCTCAAAGAAATCGGCGGGGAGGGTGTCGGTGCCAAAGACCAGGATGCGGACGGCAATAGAGCCTACTTGGTAGTGACCGATGCCTAACACTTGTCCGTGGCAGGATGTGATACGAACGAGGTCCCCCTCCTTGGGTTCGGCATAGGGGTAGTCTTTATCTAAGACGATTTTTTGTATTGCCCCCGAGAAGACCCAGGGGTGAAAACGGAGGATAGCTTCCTCTTTCTTAGGTTTTAATATTATCGTTGTCATACTCTCAACTCTCAACTCTCAACTCTCCACTGTTTTCGCGGCTTCGCGGGCGGCTAAAACTTCTTGCTGGTGCTGCTGCATCTTTTCCTTTTCGGCTTGGCAAAGGGCATCGACCTCTGCCTTGGGCAGGGGCTTGGTGGCGATTAATTCCTCATAAATACGCAGCGTCGCCCACGCGTCCGTGGACGCGTAGAGTTGCTGTTCGGGCGTGAGGTGCGAGTTCTCCCAATTGGTGAGTTGCTGCGCCTTACTGATCTTGCGCCCAAAGCAGATGGCGTAGATCTTAGCCAAACCCATATCTAAAATGCCGTACTTGCGGGCAATGGACTGGATATCCACGCAGTTACGAGGGGTGAAATCGCGTCGGCGGCGAAGACCGTTAATATCGTCCTTGAAGGCCAATCCGACTTTGCAGATACTGTTATCCGCAAAGATGTCCGCCAACTCCTGAGGCAGGCCTATGTGCGTGAGGCGAAAAAGGTAACAACGCTCCAATGAGGCTACTTGCACCAGGGCGGTGGGGTAGTGGATACCCCGCGTAAAACTGGGACGCGCTTCGGTGTCAATACCCAACCTTTTTTGCTGCCTAAGATAGGCAATGGCCTCGGACACTTGGTCGGGGGTATCAACGACGATAATCTGACCCTCAAACCGATCGACGGGCATGAATTGGATGAGTTCTTTCGCTATTTTATGGATAAAATGATTCGATTTCATGCGTTTTTTATCAAAAAATCGTGCAAAGGTACTACTTTTTTTGCATATTTGCAAATTATTTTGTATCTTTGCGCCCAAAATGAAAAATAAGATACCGGCATATTTCTATTCCAAGCGCAATTCGTGGTGGCTCGTGGGGGGAACGGCTGTTTTTACGGAGCTGTTCATTATCATTTTTGAGCCCTTCCGTGCCCGTGTGCTGGTGCACAACGATTGGGAGTACCTGCTATGGACCACGGTGGTGGTTCTTATCGGTATGTTGGTGATTGGTATATCGCGGTGGATCATGCATGAAGTGGGGGAGAGGAAAGGTCTGTCGGTGGGCGGTTATTCGTTTTGGATATTCTTGGAAGTCAGTATCCTGACACTGATCTATTCGCTCATGCTCATTCTTCTGTCCGGATATGTGGCGGAGCAGTATCAGGGTTCGTTCTTTGACTTATTTAAGGATATACTATGGGGAACGGCCTTCACGCTGCTTATCCCGTACACTATTCTGCTGCTCAGTTTTGCCTATATTGATGCCCGCAACGCGCTGGCGCAAGTGAGTGGGAATACGGATACCAAGAGTCTTCCGGATATGTACCATTTTTACGACGATAAGGGGGACTTGAAACTGTCCGTGAGGCCGGAGATGGTGTATTACTTGGAGGCGGCGGATAATTATGTGACGATACACTATATGAACGGGGCGAAGGTGGATAAACTCATGATTCGCAATACGCTCAAGAACATTGAGTGGCGTTTCCGCGATAAGGGGTTGGTGAGGTGCCATCGGTCGTATATCATTAATATACGGAAAGTGAGTGTCATCCGCAGGCAAGACTGCGATGTGGTGGTGGATTTCGCGCAAGAGCGGATGCCGGTCATCCCGGTCTCGAAAGGGTATAGCGACGTGGTGATGCAGTATTTTTCTAACAACTAACAATATGAGAGTAATTGATTTGTCCAAACAAGATTGTTTAGTGAACGAGTATGTACGGGAACTGCGGGATGTCAATATCCAAAGCGATCGGGCTCGTTTCCGCAATAACCTCAAGCGCGTAGCCCATGTGCTGGCCTACGAGATCAGTAAGTCACTGACCTATACCCCCGTTTCGGTGACCACACCGCTCGAGACCATGCAGATGAATAAACTGAAAGACGAGGTCGTACTCGGGACGGTGCTGCGTGCAGGTCTGCCTTTCTTTGAGGGATTCCTTGAGTGCTTTGATAAAGCCGACTGCGCTTTTATCTCCGCCCAACGCGTTTATACGGATGAGGAAAAAACGAAAGTAGATATTCAATGCTCCTATAAGGCAGCTCCGCGTTTGGATGGGAAGGTACTCATTATCGTGGATCCCATGTTGGCCACGGGCGGAAGTGTGTACGCCGCCATTGAGTCACTCAAGAAGAACGGCACGCCGAAACGTATCATCCTCGCCAATTTAGTGGCGGCACCGGAGGCGATTAAAGCGTTGCAAGAATGGATGCCCAATAATGAGATAGATGTTTACTGCGCCGTTTTGGATAGAGAACTGAATAGCCATAAATACATCCTACCCGGATTAGGCGATGCCGGCGATTTATGCTACGGCGATAAGTGCTGATGAGTGATGAACAACTGACATATTGGATTGCGTTCACGACGCTGCTTCGTAACCGCTTGCCTTTGCAAAAACAAATGTTGGAGCATTGCGGTTCCATCGAAGCGGCGTGGAATCGTCTGCACGAGGAGGGAATGAATGAAGCCTTGGACAAGGCCAAACGCGAGGTGGAGTTTATTCATAAGCACCAAATAACGGTGCTGACGATGAGCGACGAGGCCTATCCCTTCCGCTTGCGCGAATGTGAGGATGCGCCGTTGCTCCTTTATGTCAAGGGAAACACAAGCCTCAACGAGGGTAAGTTCCTTTCGATTGTGGGCACGCGCGGAGCGAGTGAGCACGGCAAAGACCTGACGCGTCGCTTGGTAATGGACCTGAGTCGCAAGGTGCCGAACCTGACCATCGTTTCGGGACTGGCTTATGGGATTGATGTGGCGGCGCATAAGGCGGCCATAGAGGCGGGGATACCGACCATCATTGTGCCGGGGCACGGATTGGACCGTATCTATCCAACGCCCCATCGGTCGGTGGCGGTGGAGGCTCTCAAAAACGGGGCCATCGTGACCGAATATACCACCGAGACGGAGCCGGAAGGGTTCCGCTTTGTGGAGCGCGACCGCATCATCGCTGCTTTGTCGGATGCCACCGTAGTGGTGGAGTCCAAGGCCCGAGGTGGGTCGCTGATTACGGCGCACGATGCACTCGATTATAATCGCTCCGTGTTTGCTTTCCCCGGACGGCCGGAGGATGTGAACACACAAGGGTGTAACCAACTCATACGCGACCTCAAAGCGGCACTCATTGAGAATGCGGACGACCTCATTTATGCCATGTCGTGGGATGTGAGACCGGTGGCGGCGCAACTCGGTTTGGCCGAACTGGAGGAGGATATAGACCCGTTGGCGTTGGCTGTTTTGCAATACATCCGCGAACAAGAGGAGGATGTACATATCAACCAAGTAGCTCAAGAGGTGGAGGGTGTCTATCAAGAGATAGTGAGTCGATTGACTTTTTTAGAGATGTTAGGGTATGTGCGCTCGTTGCCGGGCGGGTTCTATCATGCCGTTAGATAAGTATAAACATAAAAAACACAATATTATGAATCAAGGATTTTTTAAAAAGTATGCAGGTGTGATCCTGGTATTGCTCGGCGTTTTGTGCCTCGTTGTTTATTTCTTCGCTCCCGTTTCCAACCTATTGTTGGCGGCTTCGTTGGTGTTGGAAGTAATCGGTATTTTAGCCTTTATCTTCCTTAACCGAGACAAGAAATAAGTGACCCTTCGCTTGCAGGATATCGAATTGCAAGCTCGCATTGGGGTTTTTGCTGAAGAAAAAGAAAAAGGCAATACCTTTCGGGTCAGTGTGAGTGTGACTCTTCCTACGTCCAAGGGGGCGGAAACGGACAAGTTGGAGGATACCTTCAACTACCAAACTCTCTATGATGTGGTGGCGGAGGAGATGGCTCGCCCTGTCGATTTGTTAGAACACGTGGCTTTCCGAATCCAAGCCCACCTATTGACTCTTAAGCCAAAGGCGGAAGTACATGTGAGTGTGAGTAAGAAAAATCCTCCGTTGGGAGGTCAAGTGGCTTGGGCAACTGTAGAGATATGAATGATGACGATCAAATAAAATACCATCTGACGGGTATGTACCAAGACTGGTTCTTGGATTACGCGTCGTATGTGATCTTGGAGCGTGCCGTTCCGGCGATTGAGGATGGTCTCAAACCGGTGCAGCGCCGCATTCTACATGCGATGAAGTGTGTGGACGATGGTAAGATGAATAAGGTAGCCAATATCGTAGGTCAAACGATGCAATACCACCCCCACGGTGATGCCAGTATAGGGGACGCGCTGGTGCAGTTGGGTCAGAAAGACCTGCTTATTGACTGCCAGGGAAACTGGGGAAACATCCTCACGGGTGACGGTGCCGCCGCTCCTCGTTATATCGAAGCCAGACTCAGTAAGTTCGCTTTGGAGACGGTCTTTAATGCCAAGACCACGGAGTGGATGATGAGTTATGACGGCCGCAAGAAAGAACCGATTCACTTGCCTGTCAAGTTCCCGCTGCTCTTGGCGCAAGGCGTAGAGGGTATAGCGGTAGGTTTGAACTCGAAGATACTGCCCCATAACTTCAACGAGTTATGCGACGCGGCGTGTGCGTACCTACGCGGTGAGGAGTTCCAACTCTATCCCGACTTCCCTACGGGCGGCGAGATCGATGTGAACCGCTACAACGACGGCGAACGCGGAGGAATGGTGAAAGTGAGATCGAAGATCACCAAGTCGGACGACAATAAGACGCTCATCATCAGTCAGGTGCCTTATGGTACCACCACCTCGAAGATTATTGAAACCATCATCAAGGCGCAGGATAACGGAAAGATTAAGATTAAGAAGATCGATGACTTCACCTCTGAGGAGGCGAAGATCATGGTGCAACTCGCCCCCGGAGCCTCGTCCGATAAGACGATTGATGCACTCTATGCCTTCACGGACTGCGAGGTCAGCATAGCCCCCAACTGCTGCGTGGTGGAGGATAAGAAACCCATCTTCACGAATGTGACCACGCTCCTCAAGCACTCCACGGAGAACACCAAGCAACTGCTTAAATGGGAACTGGAGATACAGAAATCAGAACTCGAGGAGCAGTATTTCTACACCTCGTTGGAGCGTATCTTCATTGAGAACCGTATCTATAAGAAAGAGGGCTATGAGAACGCTGCGGATAAAGAGACGTTGATTGCTTTTGTGGACAACGAACTGACCCCTTTCAAACCCCAACTCATTCGTCAGGTAAGGACCGAGGATATAGAGAAGCTGTTTGAGATTCGCATGATTCGTATTACTAAGTTCGATGCCAAGAAGGCGGACGAACTGATGAAGAGCCTCGATAAACAGATCAAGGATACGGTCAAGAACCTCAACCACCTTACCGAATATACGCTCCGGTGGTTTGAGAACCTGAAAGCCAAGTACGGGGATAAGTACCCGCGCCGCACGGAGGTGCGTAACTTTGCCTCTATCAACGTCAAGACCGTTGTGGAAGCCAATAAGAAACTATATGTGGATTATGCGGAAGGGTTCATCGGTACGGCACTCAAGGATGCCGAGTTCCTGTGTAACTGCTCCGACTTGGACGATATCATTGTCTTCCATAAGGACGGTAAGTACAAGGTGTCGAAGGTTACGGAGAAGAGTTTTATCGGTACCGACATCCTGTATGTGGCTATCTTTAAGAAGAACGACACCCGCACGATCTATAATGTCGTTTATAAGGACGGCAAGGGCGGAACATACTTCATGAAACGCTTCAATGTGACGGGTGTGGCGCGCGATAAAGAGTATGACTTGACGCAAGGCAAACCGGGTAGTAAGGTGGTCTATTTCACCGCCAACCCCAACGGTGAGGCCGAGGTTATTCGCGTACAACTCAAACCTGCGTTACATTTGAAGAAATTGGAGGTTAACAAGGACCTCAGTGAGTTAGCGGTTAAGTCGCGCAGCGCACGAGGCAATGTGCTGACCAAGTACGATATCAAGTCAATCACGCTCAAGCAAAAGGGACACTCCACGTTGGGCGGCAGAAAAGTTTGGTTTGATCCGGATATATTGCGCATTAACTATGACGGACAGGGTCGTTATTTGGGTGAGTTCCAGGATGAGGACCGTATTTTAGTCATCACCAATAAGGGCGATTACTACTTAACCACCTTTGAACTCACGGCGCACTTTGAGGATAATATCTATCGCATGGAGAAGTACGACCCAGAGAAAGTGTGGTCGGTGGCATTGTGGAATGCCGAATTAGGGTATTACTACGCCAAACGCTTCACGTTCGATGCCTCGCTTAAATCGCAGAACCTGTTGGGCGAGGACGACCGCAGTCAGATGACGGTAATCAGCGACCGCGAAGAGGCTACGTTCCTTGTTACCTTTAAAGACGAGAACCGTGCCCCATTGACGCTCGTTATGTCCGAGTTTATTGAGGCTAAGTCGCCCAAGGCGAAGGGCAAACGTATCTCGACGCTGGAGATTGCCAAGATTGAGGATATAACGCCTCAGCCCGAGCCGGAGCCGGAAGAAAGCGGAGAGGAAGAAGGGCAGATAGGCGGAGAGGAAGAAGGGCAGAAACAAGAAACGGAGACTCCCAAGCAAGAGGAATCTCCGATTAAACTAACGATCACGAATGGTGAGCAGGAGGAGCAGTTGAGTTTATTTTGATTTGATGAACTTATAGCCTTTTCCTGTTACCCCATAAATGGTATAGGGTGTTCCCTCCAAATGATGGCGGAGGTGATTGACATAGACGGCCAGCGAACGGGAGGCAAAGTAGGTATCTGCCGACCAGATGGTGCTTAAGATCAGGTGACGGTCTACCACTTGTCCTTCGTTTTGCGCGAGGATTAGCAGCAGTTCGTTCTCCTTGCCCGAGAGATGTTTCCCGTCGAGGGTTTGGCAAACGGAGTCAAACACTTTCTTGCCGAACTTAAACGTGGTAGGTAAGTCCTTTTCCTTTTTAAGAACGCGACGCAGAACAGCCTCAATACGGCAAGCAGCGATGTCCATGGAGAAGGGTTTGGTGATATAGTCATCGCAACCTAACTCAAAGGCGCGAATCATATCCTCCCTTGCGGAGCGAGCGGTTAGAATGGTAACCGGTATATTGCTGCCGCTGCGAATCTCGCGCAGAAGGTCAAAGCCATTCTTAGAAGGAAGATTGAGATCCATTACTAGGATGTCGTAATGGGCACCATGCAAGGTTTCAATAACCTTACTGCCGTCCGCAATAACATCCACAACATAACCCTTGCTAACAAGGAAATCCGCGAAGACGGAAGCCAAATTGACTTCGCTATCCGCTAATAAAATACGTTTTTGTTTATCTTTCATAGCAAAAAAAATAACTACAAAATGCGTGCCAAAGTGTTACTTATTATGACGGGAGGAACTATTTCGATGGTTCAAAACAAAGAAACGGGGGCTTTGTGTCCCGCTTCCCTGTCGACGTTTAAACATTTTGTTCCCGAACTCAATGAGGGGGATTTTCTCATAGAGGTCATGGCTTTTGAGTCCATGATTGACTCTTCGGATGTGAATCCTCAAGACTGGATTCATATGGCTAAGGCGGTAGCGGATCATTATGACGAGTACGATGGATTTGTGGTGCTACATGGTACAGATACCATGTCCTATTCGGCTTCGGCACTCAGTTTTATGTTGGGAAACTTGGCTAAACCGGTTGTTTTTACCGGTTCGCAATTGCCGGTAGGTGTACTGCGTTCGGACGCGAAGGAAAACTTGCTAACCGCCATCGAGATTGCTGCGGCGAAAAAAGCGGACGGGAGCGCGATGGTGCCGGAAGTAACCATTTTCTTTGAGGACCGCCTTTTCCGTGCGAACAGGACTACGAAGCGTAATGCCGAACATTTCTCCGCATTTAACTCCTATAACTATCCTCCCTTGGCGCAAGCGGGGGTACATATAACCTACCACGAACAACTCATCCATTATCCTGAACCGGGAGCCACGTTTACCTTGCATACAGAGATGGATACGTCCGTGGCGGTACTCAAACTCTTCCCCGGTATTACGGAACAGGTAGTGGAGGCAATCCTGGCAACGCCTGATATAAAGGCGGTGGTGTTAGAGACCTACGGTGCGGGGAATGCGCCCTCCTGTGAGTGGTTATATAAGCAACTCAAACGGGCAATTGACAGGGGGCTTATCATTGTCAATAAGACCCAATGCAACACCGGTTCGGTGGATATGCAACTGTACGACGTAAGCCGCAACCTACTCAAAGCGGGTGTTATTTCCGGGTATGATATAACGACCGAAGCCTTGCTGTCCAAACTGATGTTCCTATTGGGAACCTATAAGGATATAGAACAAATAAAAACATTATTACAACGCCCCCTTGTAGGGGAATTAACTGTTCGCTAATATGACCAATCAAGAACCAAAAGAAGTGTGGAAACACTTCCACGAACTCAACCTCATCCCGCGTCCGTCGGGTAAGAAAGAGGCTATCTCTCAGTTTCTGGCTGACTACGGACGCAGCCTCGGTTTAGAAACAAAGGTAGATGCCATCGGTAATGTTATTATTCGCAAACCCGCTTCTCCCGGAATGGAGAACCACCCGGGCGTGATCCTGCAAGGGCATATGGATATGGTGCCGCAAAAGAACTCGGACATAACCTTCGACTTTGAGAAGGATCCTATACGCGCGTACGTGGAAAATAATAAGGAGTGGGTGACGGCAGAGGGTACGACCCTCGGTGCCGATAATGGAATCGGCGTGGCGGTGGCGATGGCTATTCTTGCCGATAAGTCGGTTGTTCATCCGCCGTTAGAGGCTTTCTTCACGGTAGATGAAGAGACGGGTATGTACGGAGCCTTTGCGTTAGAAGGCGGTGTGCTGCAAGGTAAGACGCTTCTTAACCTCGACTCCGAGACGGAGGGCGAACTATATGTAGGTTGCGCCGGAGGCGTAGATACAGAA
Organism: Paludibacteraceae bacterium; assembly: GCA_045599545.1. Lineage (GTDB taxonomy): Bacteria > Bacteroidota > Bacteroidia > Bacteroidales > Paludibacteraceae > Colicola. Next base: position 12,420 of record JAZRWG010000075.1, read on the forward strand.
GCTACGTTTGACTATGCTCCCGTAGAGGTAGAAGAGGGCGACATCGCGCTACGCATTGATCTGAAAGGTTGTAAGGGCGGTCACTCGGGTTGCGATATACATATGCAACGCGCCAATGCCATCAAACTGCTCTTCCGTTTCCTCAAGACGGCCGTATCCGAGTACGAAGCCCGTCTGGCCTATGTAGAGGGCGGTAGTTTAAGGAACGCTATTCCTCGGGAGGCGAGTGCTATTGTCACCATCCCCGCGGAGGGCAAGGAGGATTTCCAACAGTTAGTAGATGACTACGAGGATTTGTTTATTCGTGAGTTTGATGGGGTAGAGGATAATCTGAGTCTCACCATGACCGAGGTAGAGTGCCCCAAGACGGAACTGCCGGAGGACGTGCAGGACTTCCTTATTCATGCCATCACGTTGTGCCCGCACGGCGTTTATCGTTTCATTGATGCCATGCCCGACATCGTGGAGACGAGTAATAACTTGGCTATGATCGAGACGCAGGAGAATGACATTAAGGTTTATTGCCTCACCCGCTCGTCCGTGGAGAGCCGCAAGGAAGAACTCAAACAGGTCATCCAATCGGCGTTCGCTTTGGCAGGAGCCAATGTGCAATTCTCGGGTGCTTATCCGGGGTGGAAACCTAACTTCAAGAGCGAACTGCTCGCTACGATGAAGCAGGTGTATAAGAACGAGTTCGGTAAAGATCCGCGCGTGGTGACCATTCATGCCGGACTGGAGTGCGGTATTATCGGTCGTAACTATCCGGGCATGCAGATGATCTCCTTTGGTCCGACCATCGAGCATCCGCACTCGCCCGAAGAGCGCGTGAATATCGCTACCGTACAGAAACTGTATCAGTACGTTTTGGCTACTTTGAAAGCTCTATAACCGCTCGCTTGGTGATCTCGTCATCGCGTTCAAAGAGAGGGAAGAACCCTTCGTCTCCTAACACGTCACGAACGATATAACAGTGAATAAGTCTCGTCAGCAAAGGACGGGACTTATTTATTTGGTCCCAATTAGGTGCTACGTCCTTGTCCTTGCAGAAAGTTACAAACTCGTTTAGAACATCTTGGCTAATCAAGTATTGCTCCAGTTTTTGCCAGTCCTTGTATTGGGACAGGGTCTTGCGGTTCTTATCCACATATTGATAAGCAAACTGATAGGTATAGGCCAGATTCACCACCTTGTTATAGTAGGGGGTCATGAGGCTGGTGTCGCGAGCCACAAAGATGTCCGGCATGATACCACCGCCACCGAGAACCACGCGTCCCGCCTTGGTGTAGTAACGGGTCGTGTCTTGGAAGTGGATACTGTCTTGATTGAAGAACTCGCCGTGCTCAAAGCGATTGAGCATATCCAATTGGTAATCCTCCTGTTTGCCCAACTCGTAGGGACGCTGAATGCAACGTCCGCTGGGGGTGTAGTACCGCGCCACCGTGAGGCGCACCGCACTGCCGTCCATAAAGGGCATCTGTTGTTGTACCAGTCCTTTACCGAACGAGCGGCGACCGATGATCGTGCCGCGGTCGTTATCCTGTATGGCACCGGCAAAGATCTCACTGGCAGAAGCCGAGAAGTTATCAATGAGCACTACCAACGGCACTGTTTGGAAGCGACCCTTGCCATTGGCGCGCGCTTCGTATTTAGGATAGGCGCGACCTTGGGAATAGACAATCATATCCCCCGCCGAGAGGAACTCATTAGCCATTCGGATGGCTTGGTCCATATAACCGCCCGAGTTCTCGCGTAGGTCAACCATATAAGAGGTTGCCCCTTTTTGACGCAGTTCGGCTAAAGCCGAGATAAACTCATTATAGGTCGTTTCGCCAAATTTATTGACGCGGATAAAACCTATATTCTTACCGATTAGGAAAGCCGCATCCACGGATTTGACGGGTATATCGCCGCGAGTGATGGTGAAGTGCAAGGTGTCGGCACAACCGGCACGCATCACGCCGATGGTCACGTTCGTTCCTTTCTCGCCGCGCAGCGTGTGCATCACGCGTTCGTTATTGATACCGCGACCGGTGAAGTTGGAGTCGTTGACCGTCACGATCTTATCGCCGGCGAGCACGCCTATACCTTCACTCGGTCCGCCCGAGATGACGGCTACAATATGGATGGTGTCATTCTGAATGGTGAACTGCACACCGATGCCCGAGAATGAACCGCTCAGTTCGGAGTTGACCAGATCGAGGTCTTTTTTGGGTATATACGCCGAGTGGGGATCGAGGCGTTTGACAAGGTCGGTCATCACCTCATCCGTAATGGAGTCCATGTTAAGGGAGTCCACATACTGGTTCTGCATGAGGTTGATCAGTTGGTCTACCTTACTATCGGGCATCGCCATAATCTGATTCCCGTTAATGATGAATCGTTGGGCATTGGCTTTATTGTTGATGGCGTTCCCAATCAGGAACCCAATCATCAACGCCACCACAATCACTGTCGGCAAAATATACTTCTTCATAACTTTAAACTCTAAACTCTAAACTCTCCACTCTAAACTAGATGCACCACTTCTATTCCGGCGCGACGCAGGATATCCAGTCCGTCGCAAATACGGTATTCTTCGGCATAGACTACCCGTTTGATACCCGATTGGATGATGAGTTTGGAGCACTCCATGCAGGGGGAGGTGGTTACATAAAGGGTAGCCCCTTCGCTGCTATTATGACTGCGAGCTACTTTGGTGATGGCATTCGCTTCGGCATGCAGCACATAGGGTTTGCTCACGTTGTTGTCATCTTCGCATTGGTTCTCAAAACCGCTGGGAGTACCGTTATAGCCGTCGGATATAATCATGTTATCCTTGACCAGTAGTGCTCCCACTTGGCGACGTTGGCAGTAACTGTTCTCCGACCACGTCTTAGCCATGCGCATGTAGAGGTAGTCCCTTTTTAGTTGTTTATCCATTGATTAGCGATTTAGCAAATTCGTTGATATTGATTCCGTCGAACGTACCCGAGGTCATCATCAGTAGGGCGGTGTTCTCGTAATTCAGTTTTCGTAGGGCGGCTTGCAGTTGTTCGCTGTCCGTAAACACCTCTACATTTTTCGTGCCAAAGGCTTGTTTTACATCCTCGGCCGTTATTTTTTGCAGCCGTTTATGCTCTATCACCTTGGGATTAAAATAGACATAAGCGATATCGGCATCCTGCATGCAGTCTTTGTATTGGGGCAGGAAAGAAGCCATAAGGGACGAGAACGTGTGCAGTTCCATCGCCGCTACCAAACGTAGGTTGGGGTAGTGCTCGCGAACGGCGGCAATCGTTGCCCTAAGTTTACTCGGACTATGCGCAAAATCCTTATAGGCGACCCTTACTACCTTTCCGCCTATCAGCCTCTCCGCCTCTCCGCCTTTCCGCTTTTCTACTATCAGCTCCAACCGATTGCTCGCTCCCGTGAATCCGGCGATGGTCTTATAGAATTTGTCTTTGGGAACACCGATCTGTTCGCATGCCAGGCAAGCCGCTTGGATATTCTGCATATTATGTTTGCCGAAAACGCCCATCTCGACGTTGCCCTCATATTCGATATAAGGGATGGCTTGAATAGCCGCGGGCAGTTCGGAGGCAATGGCTTGTAGGTTCTCATCCCGCTGATAATAAATCAGTGCCGGCCTCTCGGCCTCTCCGCCTTTCGGCCTCTCCGCCTGTAGGCTATACGCAAACTTCCTAAACGTCTCCACATATTCGGGGAAGGTGGGGAAGACATTGATATGATCCCACGCTATACCCGTGAGGATAGCTATATGGGGGTGGTACCAAAGGAACTTACTGCGAAGGTCGAGGGGAGAAGTGAGGTACTCGTCCCCCTCAAAGACCGCGTACTTGGCGGTGGTGGAGAGTCGAACCATATGTTCAAAGCCCTCTATTTGGGCCCCCACCATATAATCGGCTTCGATGCCTAAGTGTTGAAGGACATAGAGGATCATGGAGGTGGTGGTTGTCTTACCATGGCTACCGCCTACCACGATGCGGATCTTGTCTTTCGTTTGTTCGTAAAGGTACTCGGGGAAGGAGTAGATACGGATACCTAATTCGCGGGCCCGAATCAGTTCGGGGTTATCCTCGTGGGCGTGCATGCCTAAGATAACGGCATCCAGATCGGGTGTGATCCGTTCGGGGTGCCAACCTAACTCGGGGGGCAGAATACCGGCATCACGCAGGTGCGTGAGGGCGGGATCAAAGATCTCGTCATCCGAACCGGTAACTATATACCCGGGTTTACTCGCTACGGCCAATGCCAAGTTGTGCATTGCCGCTCCGCCTATCGCTATAAAGTGTATCCTCATACCTGTAGCCTGTTACCTGTAGTCTGTCGCCTACTTAAACAGTTTCCCGAAATCCTCGTGCGAGATGGCTTTCTCTTCCACTTTAGCCACACCCTTCACGGCCTCATATATCTTGTTCTCGGCTACGCGCTCTACGATACCGCGGAGTTGGTCGTCTTTCTTGAGCATCTCTTGGGCGAAGTTATTGAGGTATTGCTCGTCCACGTGCATGAGGCCGTATTGCATGAATTGCATCTTGGCCACCTCTTTGGCGTAGGCTTCTACGTCCTCTTTCTCCACCTTGATCTCGTATTTCTTCATCAGTTGGTCTTTGGCCAGGTGCCATTTGAGTTCGTCCAACATCTTGGGGAAATCTCTGTCGAGGTCCTCTTGCTTCATGTCTTTATTGGTAGCTAATACCCAACGACGGAGGAAGTCCTCGGGGAACTTAACGTCACCTACTTTCTTGAGGATAGCCTCTTTGGCATCCAGACCGAACTTATACTTACTATCCTCCGCCATGTTCTCTTCAATCTCGGCGCGAACCTTAGCCTCAAAGTCGGCTTGGTCCTTGACGTTGTTCTCGCCATACACTTTGGCGAACAGTTCGGCATCAATCTTAGCAGCCTCGTGACGAGTGATACCTTGAATCTCGAAGGTGAAGTCGGATTTCAGTTCGGCAGCCTCTTCCTTCTTGATGTCCAGCATAGAAGCAACCTCTACTTCGCTCTTGTACGCTTTCATGGGATTGAAGGTGATGATGTCACCTTTCTTGGCACCGATGAACTTCTTAGCTTCGGTTTTGAGTTGCATGTATTGGGGATTGAGCATGGCGTTCTCTTTGACGATGCCGCCCTCTTTTTGCTCGGTCATCAGACCCTTCAGTACGTCGCCTTCTTTCACTTCTTCGGCATCCA
>JAZRWG010000076.1:0-7723 GCA_045599545.1 Paludibacteraceae bacterium
TAAGTAATAAAAAACATATTTATGGAAGAACAAGAAAAGTATGATGGTTCAAGTATTCAAGTGCTTGAAGGATTAGAAGCGGTGCGTAAGAGACCGGCGATGTACATCGGTGACATATCGCAAAAGGGTCTGCACCACTTAGTGTATGAGGTAGTGGATAACTCTATTGATGAGGCACTCGCCGGTTTCTGTAACGAGATCGCTGTGCATATCAATACCGATAACTCCATTACCGTTCAGGATAACGGTCGTGGTATCCCCGTGGATATGCACCCCAAAGAGCACCGCAGTGCCCTAGAGGTCGTTATGACGGTGCTCCACGCCGGAGGTAAGTTTAACAAGGACAGCTACAAGGTTAGCGGTGGTCTGCACGGTGTAGGTGTGAGCTGCGTGAACGCCCTGTCTAAACGTATGCACGTGGAGGTTTACCGTGAGGGTAAACTCTTTACGCAAGACTATGAGAAGGGTAAACCGCTTGAGCCCGTGCATAACATGGACATCGCCAATGCCGAAGGCAACTGGGAACAGGGCAAGACGGGTACCTACGTCCATTTCTATCCGGATGACACTATCTTCACCGAACTGGTTTATCAATGGGACATCCTCGCTAACCGCATGCGCGAATTGGCCTTCCTCAATGCCGGAATCAAGATCATCCTTAAAGATAAACGCGTCACCACCGAAGATGGCTGCAAGAAAGAGGAGTTCTTCTCCGAGAAAGGTTTGAGCGAGTTCGTTCGTTATATTGACCAAACACGTCTTCCTCTCATCAGCGACGTTATTCATCTCAACACCGATAAGTATGGCACTCCCGTGGAGGTGGCGATGATCTATAACTCGGACTTCAACGAGAACGTTCACTCATATGTCAATAATATCAACACCATTGAGGGTGGTACCCACGTAGCCGGTTTCCGTGCAGCTCTAACGCGCGTGATGAAGAAATACGCCGAAGACAGCAAACTGCTCGAGAAAGCCAAACTCAAGGACAAGGACGGTAACGCCACTATCGACCCCAACGATTTCCGCGAGGGTCTGACGGCCGTTATCTCCGTCAAGGTGGCTGAACCTCAGTTTGAGGGCCAGACGAAGACCAAACTGGGTAACTCCGAAATCGCCGGAATGGTGAGTGCTGCTGTAGGTGAGGCCCTGACGAACTATCTGGAGGAGCACCCTGATGATGCTAAGCGCATTGTGGAGAAGGTTATCTTGGCGGCTCAAGCGCGTATAGCGGCTCGTAATGCTCGTCAGAGTGTGCTACGCAAATCGCCCCTCACGGGCGGTGGTCTGCCGGGTAAGTTGGCAGATTGCGCATCGAAAGACCCTGCCGAATGTGAACTCTTCCTCGTTGAGGGAGATTCTGCCGGCGGTACAGCTAAGACCGGTCGTGACCGTGTTCACCAGGCCATCCTGCCCCTTCGTGGTAAGATCCTCAACGTGGAGAAAGCCATGGAGCATAAGGTGTTCGAGAGCGAGGAGGTTCGTAATATATTCACGGCATTGGGTATCACTTTTGGTACCGAAGAGGACCCCAAAGCACTGAACCTCAGTAAGATTCGTTATCATAAGGTTATCATCATGGCCGATGCCGATGTGGATGGTGCTCATATTGCCACGCTGGTTATGACGTTGTTCTTCCGTCATATGAAGGAGGTGATTGAGTGCGGACACTTATACATCGCTATGGCACCGCTTTATATGTGCTCTAAGGGTAATGTGAAGGAATATTGCTGGACGGATCAGCAGCGTCACGATTTCATTCAGAAGTACGCCGGAGGCGACGAGAAGCAAGTCAAGACGCAACGCTATAAGGGTCTGGGTGAGATGTCCGATGAGCAGCTATGGGAAACCACCATGGACCCGGCTCGTCGTTTGCTCAAACAAGTGACCATTGAGAATGCTGCCGAAGCGGACCGCACAGTGGCTATGCTTATGGGCGATGATGTGGCTCCGCGCCGCGAGTTTATCGAGCAGAACGCTACTTACGCTAAGATTGACGCATAAGAGAGGCGGAGAGGCAGAAAGGCAGAAAGGCAGAGAGGCAGAGAGGCAGAAAGGTTTAGGATTATGAAGATTGCGGTATATTGCAGTGCCAAAGATTGTATTCCCGCGGAGTATTTAGCGTTGGGAGAACAATTGGGTCAATGGCTCGCGGAGCAGGAGATGGAGTTGGTGTATGGCGGGGCTACGGGAGGCTTAATGACACGCGTTTCACGGGCGTATAAACAGACCTCAAAGGCTTTAGCGAAAAGCAATAATCGCATCATAGGAGTGGTTCCCTCTCGCGTGGTGGCCGCCGGACGTAAGGATAATCATTGCGACGAACTGATAGAGGTAGAACTCATGAGCGAGCGCAAGCAGCGCATGCGGGATATAGCAGATGTTTTTATCTGCCTTCCCGGTAGTTACGGAACGCTGGACGAGATGATGGATGTGCTTTCCTCAGGTATAGTGGGGGAACATCATAAACCCTTGTACGTGATCAATTATAATCATTTTTACGATGACTTGTTGACGTTCTCCGAGCATATGCACGCACTGAACTTCCTACCTCAAGAGGAAATATATAAACCCATTTTTGTAAACACATTAGACGAATTATATGGATCTATTCTTTCTTAAAGCTTTATTAAAAAAGCAGTTAATGACAACTCCTCAGTTTGAGAAGTTAATCCAAAGCAAACCGGACGAGAATGTTCGTGCGGAAGGTTATGAATTGCAGTATGCAGAGAATTTCGATTGGACCGACTTGAGTAAGTCGGATTGGACTCCCGGTTGCTGCTATCCCTCCAAGGATTTCAAGGCAGTACACTCGTACTCCAACGAAAACCAAGCCTACGTAGGTGGTAAAAACGTGGAGGTTCAGGATGGCAAATTGATTATTAAAACCAAACGCGAGAAGGTTGAAGCTCCTGCTTGGGATCCCCAAAAAGGAATGATCATGCAATCGTTTGACTACACCTCGGACATGATCAACAATGCTTCTAAACTCACCGTTGAAGCGGGTAGCGTAGTGATGGTGAAAGCACGTTGCCATGGTCTATTGAACCACGGTATCTATCTTCGCAGCAAGAATCATATTCCCTTTATTTCCGTGTTTAACTACACGGGTCGCAAGATCTTCTGTGGTGTAAAAGCAACCATTGATAGGGACGAGAACAAAAAAGAGATTACCGGTCTGCAGCCCATGGCGGATATCGTTTACACGGTGGTGTGGAACGAAGATACGATTACGTGGTTTGTTAATAACATCAAAGTGTATCAAACCATGAACTTCATTCCTAAGGGAGAGAAACTGTATCTCCACCTCTATTCGTTTATGTTTAAGGGATTAGAGTGGAACACCCCCGGTCAACTGGATGTAGATTGGATTCGCGTTTACCGCAAACTGAAAAACTAAACGGCTTCTTTCAACTTTCAACTTTCAACTCATGTTTTTGATCGCCGGCCCTTGTGCCATTGAAAATAGAGATATGGTGCTTACCACCGCTCAGGCGCTGAAGCGTATCGCGGAGGATATGCATATTGAGCTTTACTTTAAGTCGTCCTTTGACAAAGCCAATCGAACCTCTTGCTCTCAGCGGGGGATCGGCATGGAAGAAGGGTTGGCTATCTTAGCCGAAGTGAAGCAGCAGTTTGGTTTGCCTATTCTAACCGACGTACACGAATCGTGGCAATGTGAATCGGTTGCCAAAGTGGCAGATGTGCTGCAAATACCCGCCTTCCTTTCGCGTCAAACGGACCTCATTCAAGCCGCCGCCAAGACGGGGCGCATTGTTAATGTCAAGAAAGGACAGTTTATGGCTCCGTGGGACATGCAAGGGGCGATTGATAAGGTCAAAGAGGTGGCACCTAATACCCCTGTTTGGCTCACCGAACGCGGTTCGAGTTTTGGTTACGGTCGCTTGGTGGTGGACATGACTTCGCTCGTGGAGATGCGTCGCTTTGGTTGTCCGGTGGTGTTTGATGCCACGCATGCGGTGCAGCAACCCAGTGGACTGAATGGTGTGACGGGCGGTAATCGGGCGATGGTTCCTTACCTTATGCGCGCCGCCGCAGCGGTGGGGGTAGATGGTATGTTTGTGGAGGTGCATCCGGACCCGGATAAGGCCATCTCGGATGCGGCCAATCAATTGAAATTAAGTGAATTAAGACAGATATTGGAAAAAACGTATGAAGTATGCAGATAGGGCAAAAGCTATTTTTGTCGAAGAAATAGGGGAACTAACCAAACTCAGCGACACCTTGGATGAACATTTTGACAAGGTGGTGGAGTTGATGTACGCCTGCTGCGGCAAGGTGGTGGTGATGGGAATCGGCAAAACCGGCATTATCGGTCATAAGATTGCTTCTTCCCTCGCCTCGACGGGCACGCCTGCCATTTTTGTGAATGCTGCGGAAGCCGTTCATGGCGATTTGGGAATGATTGCCAAACAGGACGTTGTGCTACTCGTTAGTAACAGCGGTTCGACGGATGAGATTTTAAACGTGGTTCATCCCTTACACTCCTTAGGTTGTGCGATTGTGGCGATGACCGGAGATCCCTCTTCGCGTTTAGCGCAGGCCTGCGATTGGGTGCTACCCATTCATGTGGATAAAGAGGCTTGTCCGCTGGGATTAGCGCCCACTACCTCTACTACGGCTACCACCCTTATGGGGGATGCGTTGGTCGTTTGTTTGATGGAAAGAAGGCAGTTTAAGGCGGAGAATTTTGCGCTCTATCATCCGGGCGGAGCCTTGGGGCGTCAACTGCTCGCTCGCGTGCAGAATAGGATGGACCCCGCCGTTCCGAAGGTACAAACAACGGATTCGTTTAGGCAGGTGGTGCGCGAGATGTCGGAGCACCATTTAGGCACCACGATGGTCTTCAAGGGAGAGGTTTGTGTGGGAATAATCACGGATGGAGATATACGTCGTGCGATAGAGAAATACGATGACCTACATATAACGGCGGAACAGATTATGACCCCGTCGTATAAGCATATCCACAAGAACGCGTTGCTCACCGATGCGTTAGCCGTCATGGACACGTATAATATAACAACGTTAGCCGTTACCGAAACACCCGAATCAAAAGACATAATCGGAATCATTTCTATTCACCATATTATTGATTTTAAATAAGATGGAACACTCAATTAAAATCTATTGTAAGAACACTAAGTCGTATCACGAGGTTGAGCGCGGTATCTCTCTTACCCAACTCATGGAGCAACTCCACATCCAAATGCAGTATCCTGTTATTGCGGCTCGTGTTAACTACAAATTAGAGAATCTTAATTTTCTGCTTTATAAACCCAAGGATATAGAGTTTATAGACATCACTTCTCCTACGGGTCGTCGCTGCTATGTGCGTACGCTCATCATGGTTTTTGCTTGTGCGGTGCGTGAACTCTATCCTCAAGCGGACTTGCGATTGGAGCATCCTATTTGTAAGGGGTATTACTGCACGCTGCAAGGGTTAGAATTAAAGCCCGAAATAGTGAGTGCTATTAAGGAAAGAATGCTCCAAATCATAAAGGAGGATCGTAAGATTGAGGAGGTAGAGAAACAAACGAAGGAAGTGATTCGTATCTTTGCCGAACAAACGGACGGAAAGGCGACCCTGTTCCGCACGTTGGGTAATCCTTATCTTCGCTATTTCCGTATGGGAGAGTACAACGATTATTATATGAACGTTCTTATGCCCTCTGCCGGATACCTAAACATCTTTGATATTGAACCCTTCCACGATGGTATTTTACTGCGTATCCCTTCCCGCACCAACCCGTCGGTGTTAGAGGGTACGGTGAAACAGGATAAGATGTTCAGTCATTTTAGTGAATATAGCCGCTGGAATAAACTGCTTAACATATCCAATGTGGGTGATTTTAACAACCTTTGCGATGCCGGAAGGAGTGCTGAAATGATTAAACTGGCAGAAGCTTTGCACGAGAAAAAGGTGATAACCATTGCCGATATGATTACCAATCGTGAGGGCGGAATACCCAAATTAGTGCTTATTTCGGGCCCCTCCTCTTCGGGTAAAACGAGTTTTGCCAAGCGTCTTCGTATCCAACTGATGGTGAACGGGCTTAAACCCCTGACGGTCTCGATGGATAATTACTTTGTCAATCGCGTTGATACGCCCAAGGATGAGAACGGAGAATGGGATTTTGAGGATATACATGCGTTGGATTTAGACTTGTTTAGAGACCACCTTCAGCGCATGTTACAGGGAGAAGAAGTGGAAATGCCCTACTATTCGTTCGAGAAAGGCGAACGCGAGTGGCGTGGGGATAAGATCAAAATGGAGAAGGATAATATCCTTATTGTAGAGGGTATTCATGCCCTCAATCCGGAACTCATTCCCAATGTGGACAAGAAATATATCTTCCGCATTTATGTCTCGGCATTGACCACCATCAATTTGGATAACCACAACTGGATTCCAACCACGGATATCCGTCTGCTCCGTCGTATTGTGCGCGACTATAACACGCGTGGTTTCTCGGCACGCGAGACGATTGCTCGTTGTCCGTCCGTTATTCGCGGTGAAGTCAAATGGATCTATCCCTACCAGGAGGAAGCGGATGCTATGTTTAACTCTGCCTTGTTCTTTGAGTTGGCGGTGCTTAAACAGGCAGCAGAACCCATCTTGGCCGAAGTGCCTAAGTTCTGCGACGAATATACGGAAGCCCACCGACTCATTAAGTTCCTACAATATTTCCGTCCTATTCCGGCGAGTGCTATTCCGCCGACATCGCTCTTACGCGCCTTCGTGGGAGGAAGCGAACTTTAATAGTGGAAAGTGAAAGTACAGTGGAATGATGGATTGAACCGCCACTATGTGGCTAAATGATGAAATGATGAATTAGTGATATGAAGAGATTGTTAGTAATACTATTGATTGCGCTGCCGATAAGTTTGTCGGCGCAAGTCGTAGAGCCGTTAGACTCTGTGCAAGTAGATTCTTTGTCTTTGATTCCGGATACGGTGATGGTCTTTGAGGACACCCTTCCGCAGCGTCCTTGTATCTTGGATTCGATGCCCTATGTGACGGTTCATCAGGATAGTTTGGTTGCTCGTCTGATGCAAGATAAGATAGGCGGTGTGGTGCGTGGACAAGAAACAGCGGAAGGCTTTAGGGTGCAGATTTATTCGTCCAATCGTCAGCAAGCGGCGAAAGCGGAGGCCATCGAATTAGAGCACCGTTTAGAGCGCGCTTTACCGGCGAAGATTTATACCCAATACATATCGCCCTTCTGGAAAGTAAGGGTAGGGGATTTTACCACCTATGAGGAGGCCAAGGCCTTTAAGGAGCAGCTCTTACAGCATTTTCCCTACTTGCGTCAAGACGCATATATTGTTCGTGACCAAATCAACGTCCATCCCTAATGCAAGAGTTTGAACCCAATAAGCAAAAGACGCAACTCATTGCCCAATCGGTGAGTGATATCCTCACGAACTTGGGTGAGGATGTACATCGACAAGGGTTGCTGCGCACCCCTGACAGAGTAGGGGAGGCTTTCCAATTCCTAACTAAAGGTTATCAGGAGGACCCCGAAGCAATTCTCAAATCAGCTCTCTTTGAAGAAGACTACCGTCAAATGGTGGTGGTCAAGGATATTGATTTCTATTCCCTCTGCGAACACCATCTCTTACCTTTCTTTGGCAAGGCGCACGTGGCATATATCCCGAATGGAAAGATAACGGGACTGAGTAAGATAGCGCGCGTAGTGGA
>JAZRWG010000077.1:0-3860 GCA_045599545.1 Paludibacteraceae bacterium
CAAACACTCTAACATCATCAACTGTCTCGGCAAAACCGGCGTTCGTCGTGGTAAACAATGGACGACCCAACGCTGCCACACGCGTGACCTCACGACCAACCCGCTATCCGGCGCGGAGAGTGCAGCCCGCGCCCGCTTCAAGGTAGTACGTGGAATGGTCGATGTGATCAAGAACGATGGTACCAAGTACATCCAGGCTTCCAACGCCTTCCAAGCCGTCAAGAACCAGTACAAGTCCTTCGACGCGTACCTGTGGAAGACCGAGGGTGCTAAGTACGACGCCGAGCAAGAATAAGGCATGGCAACGAAAGAGATACTGGCCATCGTGCTGATTACCTTCGGCGGACTGGTGGTAGCTTTCGCAGTAGTGGTTGAACCCTCAGGAGAACTGCACGGCAGCGTGCTGGGCTTCTGGGGGGAAACCCTCGGAGCCGCCCTGCTATTGCTCGGAATCCACTATCGTAAGCGTTCTTAGGCAACAGGCGGAAGGGCAGAAGGGATCCATTAGTAAAAACCCTACTCCCCTACTCCTCTACTCCTCTACTCCTCTACTCCTCTACTCCCAAAACATGAAACGATTTATCTTGACATTTGCGATTATCGCCCTGATTACAAGTTGTAAGACGCAGCAGTGCACGGTGCCCCTCGTTATCAAAGACTCCGTCAGCGTGACTTACCGCCAAGGAGAGGTTTTATCTCCCGCAGATTACGCAGATTCTGCTGCCATGGCTTCGTCCCGCGCTTCTCTATTAAACGCCTCTTCCGTTGGAGAGGCTTCGTCGAACGGGGCTTACAAGATGTCATTGCCTCGCAAAGACAGGGTTGTTTCGCCTCGCTCTCCGTCGATTACGCAGATACCCATTAGGGTGGATACGGTAGTCATTGAAAAATGGCATACGCAGACAGGCGGAGAGGCGGAAGGGCGGAAAGGCAGAGAGGTGGAAAGGATTCCACGGTTTTACAAGAACTGCACGTGGGGCTTCTGGCTACTGCTCCTACTCACTTTCGGACGCATCGCGTTCCGTATATTCAAGGCAATCTACCTCAAAAGGTAGGTTGCTTTATTTGTATATTTCGGACGCCGCCTTGCTTCGCAATTCCCCCGAATGGCAATTCGCGAACCCTTGCAAGTGTTTTTTGTAAAAAGCGGCTTCGGCAAGCCTCCTATATCTTAGTCCGTCTGTCCCGTTGTGAACAAGTTCCCACGGCTCCAGTCGTACTAATCTATACGATTTTTATTAAAATCTGCCGTTTTTTGTTAAAAAACACTTTTTTTTCTTGTCATGTATTGCACATATCAAAAAAATGTTGTACCTTTGCAGGCGGATTCGTTTAGAAAAGTGTGCTAAATACAAAGCGATTCGTTTCGAAAAGTGTATTTTTTGTATAATAATTCGTTTAGGAAAATGTTATCCTACTGAAAATTAGATAGATATATGAAACGCAAAATTGACTCCCTATTCGAACAGTGGAAAGCTTCTGATAATCATAAGCCTATCGTGGTTAAAGGTTGCCGCCAATGTGGCAAGACATACTCGGTAATGGAGTTTGCTCAATCCCATTATAGTCAGGTTATTTATCTTAATTTTATTCAGCAACCTGCTTATAAGTCAATCTTTGCATCTTCATTGACGGTTGATGGTATCATAGAGAGGCTCTCTACCTTCCTACCGGTGGGGACAGCATTGCCCGATCATGATACTTGCATTGTACTCGATGAGATACAAGAGTGCCCCCGCGCAAGAACGGCTCTCAAGTTCTTCCAAATGGATGGGCGTTTTGATGTTATGTGTACCGGCTCTTTGTTGGGTGTGAGCGGTTACCATTCGGACGCAATAAATGAAGAGGATAAAAAGGCGGATATTCCGGTGGGGTATGAGTATATCGTGGATATGTTTCCTTTGGATTTTGAGGAGTTTTTATGGGCGAATAATATAAGCGATACTACGATTAATCAATTAAAGAAAAATTTGCAAGACGAAACACCCATTGAAGACTTTTGGCATCAGCGATTACGAGAGTTACTCCTTCTATATATCGTTATCGGCGGTATGCCGGAAGCCATTAACTGTTATTTTTCCACCCATAATATGAGCGAAGTACTAATGGTACAACGTAGTATTGTAGATGATTACCGAGCGGATATGATTAAGTATTGCTCACGGGAAGATCAACCTCGAATCAAAGCATGCTTTAATACTATACCGGCACAATTAAGTAAAGAAAACAAAAAATTCACATACTCGTTCATTAAAACGGGAGCACGAGCCAAAGATTATTGGGGAAGTCTTCAGTGGATAGAAGATGCCGGCATTATCCGTCGTTGTAAGAACTTGCATTTCCCGGAACTGCCTTTAGAAGGGAACGCCGATAATGATGTATTCAAAATATACATGGCTGATATTGGTTTGTTAATCAGCCAATTGGAAGAAGGAACTCAGGCAGCTATTTTACAAGGTGATTTACGAGGCTACAAAGGAGCTATCTTTGAGAATTTCATAGCCGATATATTGGGAAAAAAGGGACGCAAACTATATTATTTTCACAAGGAGTCCGGTTTGGAAGTGGATTTCGTACTGCAATATAAAGGGCAGTGTACACTATTAGAATGTAAATCTACTACCGGTCGCGCAAAATCAGTTCAAACCATCTTGCGCAATGAAGATAAATATCATATTACTCAGGCCATTAAATTAGGAGACTATAATATCGGCCGCAACGATTATCTACTAACCCTACCTATGTATTTGGCATTCTTGCTATAGAAACGATGACAAACGAACCTTGGACACTGGAAATCAAACCGCAATCCAACCTCTTTGATGTCAACCTCAAGGAGATATGGCGCTACCGCGACTTGCTATGGATCATGGCTCGCCGCAACCTCCAAGCGTCCTATAAGCAGACGGTGTTAGGTTACGCGTGGTTCTTTATCGGGCCGATCCTCACCACGGTCATGATGACCCTCGTCTTCGGTAACATCGCCGGCATCCCAACCGACGGCGTTCCCGCCCCCCTCTTTTACCTCGCCGGTACCACGTGCTGGAACTTCTTTGTGGTCTGCTTTAACGTCTGCGCAGGCGCGCTCAGCGGGTACGCGCACCTCTATACTAAGGTCTATTTCCCGCGATTGATACCGCCCTTGGCGGCCATCATCAGCGGCCTCGTGCCCTTCGCTATTGAGTTGTTTATTTTCTTTTGTTTCTATTTATACTTCGTGCTCTCAGGCAGTTCGGCGCACCTCACGTGGGCCATTGCCCTCTTCCCGCTGCTGATGGTGATGCTGGCGGGACTGGGTGTCGGGATGGGCCTGTTTTGCAGCAGTATATCCACTAAGTACCGCGATTTGGCGATTTGCATCAGTTGGTTGATGAAGCTCGTGATGTACGCTACGCCCGTCATCTACCCCATGTCCACGATTGAGAACCCGCTGATAAGGAAGGCGATTTTGATCAATCCGCTGTCGGGAATCTTGGAGTGGTGGAAGTACGGTTTCCTTGGGGAAGGCAGTCACGAGTGGTGGATGTTAGGTTACTCGTTTGCGGTGATGGTTATCTTCCTCATCTTGGGCATCGTCATCTTCAACCGCGCGCAGCGCACCTTTGCCGATACGGTATAAAAAAAAGGAGCCGCAATGCGGCTCCCCCTAATTCCCCCCTACTCCCCTACTCCTCTACTCCTCTACTCCTCTACTCCCCTACTCCTCTACTGACATCATATGCCCCGGTAATCTTCTTAGATTATATTGGCTGGCCATCCCCCCTCCGTAAGCCCCTGCGCTACGGATAGCAAGCAAATCGCCACGTCTCACTTCCGAACACTTGTACTCTTTTACAAACACATCGCTGGATTCGCAGATA
>JAZRWG010000078.1:0-8329 GCA_045599545.1 Paludibacteraceae bacterium
TTATGGCAACTGACAAACAAGCTCCGTCCGCAGCCAAACTGAAAGCGTTGCAGGACGCTATGGACAAGATTCAAACCAATTTCGGTAAGGGTGCTATCATGCGCCTGGGTGAAGAACACATAGAGGACGTGCCCGTGATTCCAACCGGTAGCGTGACCCTCAACATGGCCCTCGGTGTAGGGGGTTATCCGAAAGGTCGAATCATTGAGATTTATGGTCCCGAATCCTCCGGTAAAACGACCCTCGCTATTCTCGCTATGGCACAAGCACAAGCAGCCGGCGGTATAGCCGCCATCATCGATGCCGAACACGCTTTCGACCGTTTCTATGCCGAGCGACTGGGTGTGGATGTAGATAACCTGCTCATTGCCCAACCCGATTCCGGAGAGCAAGCCCTCGATATTGCCGACCAACTGATTCGCAGTAGTGCGGTGGACCTCGTGGTCATTGACTCCGTAGCCGCCCTCACTCCCGAAGCGGAGATTAAGGGTGTGATGGGAGATAATAAAGTGGGACTGCAAGCCCGCTTGATGAGTCAGGCACTGCGTAAGTTGACCGCGACAATCAATAAGACCCAAACGACCTGTATCTTCATCAACCAGTTACGTGAGAAGATCGGCGTTGTTTACGGCAGTCCCGAAGTCACCACCGGCGGTAACGCCCTTAAGTTCTACGCTTCCGTTCGCTTGGATATCCGTAAAGCCGCTGCCATCAAGGACGGCGAAGATATCATCGGTAACCGCGTGCGCGTGAAAGTGGTAAAGAACAAAGTGGCTCCTCCGTTCAAGAAAGCCGAGTTCGATCTTATGTTCAACGAGGGTGTTTCCCGCGTAGGCGAGATCCTTGACTTAGGGGAAGAACTCAAGATCATCACCAAGTCCGGCAGTTGGTATAGTTACGACGGCAACAAACTCGCCCAAGGGCGCGACGGAACGAAGAACGTACTGAAGGATAATCCGGACCTTGCCGCCGAGATCGAGGCTAAGATAATGGCTACACTGAAGAGTTGAGAGTGGAGAGTTTAGAGTTTAGAGAGACTTGAAACAAATACAGATTACAACTACTCCGGCGAAGGCGAGGGAAATAGAACAACGCTACCGCATCGTCAAACGATCGGTTGATGCTCGCCAACGCGACATAAAAGTGCTCCTCACGGTCCTATGTGACGACGAGGGGCACTACCTTCCTATTGATTCGCCTATCCCCCTCTACACGCCTCCCGTCTATCAAGACGTACACCAAGCCAAGCGGCAAGTACACATCATCGGTGCCGGACCGGCTGGGCTGTTCGCCGCCCTCACGCTACTGGAACACGGTATTCGCCCTATCATCTACGAACGGGGCAAAGAAGTCAGTGAGCGTAAGAAAGATATTGCCCTCCTCAACCGCAACGAGGGACTGAATAGCGAATCCAATTACTGCTTTGGCGAAGGCGGAGCCGGTACTTTCTCGGACGGCAAACTGTTCTCCCGCAGTAAGAAAAGAGGTAACATGCAGCGCGTGATGGAGATCTTCCACTATTTCGGTGCCCCCGACACCATCCTCTACGAAGCGCATGCACATATCGGCAGCGACAAACTGCCCTCTATCATCCGTCGCATGCGCGAATGTATCTTGGAGCACGGGGGCGATATACGGTTTAATACGCGCGTGGACGAACCGCTCTTCCGCCAACTGCTCTCCTCGGGCGAACCGATTATACTGGCTATCGGGCACTCGGCACACGACACGTATCGCATGCTCCATCAAGTTGGTGTGACCCTCGAAGACAAAGGTTTTGCCATGGGCGTGCGCGTGGAACATCCGCAAGCACTCATCAACCAACTCATGTACCACCTCAATAAGTTTAAAGTTGAAAGTTTAAAGTTTAAAGAAGTAGAAGAATTAGGCAACGCCAGTTACTCGCTCGTCACGCAAGTGGAGGGACGAGGCGTGTATTCGTTCTGTATGTGTCCGGGCGGACATATAGTGCCTGCCGGCAGTACCTTGGATGGGTGCGTGGTGAACGGCATGAGTTCCAGCCTGCGTAACTCGCCCTATGCCAATTCCGGCATCGTGGTCGAGCTCCACCCTAAAGACATCCCTACTCCCCTACTCCCCTACTCCTCTACCCCCTTAAAAGGCTTAGCCTTCCAAGAACACTTGGAACAGTTGGCCAAACGCCACGGCGGTGAACATAACGAGGCACCGGCACAGCGGTTACGCGATTTCGTAGAGGGCAGAGTCAGCAAGGATTTACCCGCCACCTCCTATCTGCCGGGCGTGGTGTCGTCCCCTATGCACGAGTGGTTACCGGCTATCATCGGTAAACGATTGCAACAAGGTTTCCGCGATTTTGATCGTAAGTACCCCGGTTTCCTTACCAACGAGGCCGTTATCTTAGGCGTTGAGTCCCGTTCCTCGAGTGCCGTTCGCATTATGCGCGACCCCGAAACGAGACAGAGTACCAGTCATCCTACTCTCTATCCTTGCGGCGAAGGGGCAGGTTATGCCGGAGGCATCACTTCCTCCGCCCTCGATGGCATCGAGACCGCTCTCCAAATAACCCTACTCCTCTACCCCTCTACTCCCTTACTCCCCTACCCCTCTACTCCCCTACTCCCATGATATACGACCGAACCATATCACTCATCGGGCAAGACGCTTTTGAGCGTTTGCAGCAAACCCAGGTCATTCTCTTTGGCGTGGGCGGCGTAGGTGGGTGGTGCGCCGAAGCCCTCGTGAGGACGGGCATACAGCACCTCACGATAGTTGATTTTGACGTGGTAGCTGACACGAACATCAACCGTCAAGTAGTCGCTACGGCGGCTAATATAGGTCTTCCCAAAGTGGAGCAGATGCAGAAGCGGTTACTATCCATTAACCCCCAAGCCGACATCGTGGCTATCAACGAACGCTATAGTGCCGAAACGGAAAACCATTTTGACCTTACCCAATACGATATTGTTATTGATGCCATCGATAGTGTGGACGATAAGATACGGCTCATTCATAACGCTACCGCCACCGAGGCTACGCTGTTCAGCAGCATGGGGGCGGGACGCAAGTTAGACCCACAACAAGTACGCGTGGCCGAGTTCTGGAAGGTGGAGGGTTGTCCCCTCGCTCGCGCCTTACGCACCAAGATGAAGAAGACGGGTTTCCTCCCCCTTCGTAAGTTCCAATGCGTCTATTCCGCGGAAAAACATCCTTCAGCCGAAGGCGGTCGCCCGTCTCCGACGGGCTCCCTCGCTCCTGTCGTCGGCACCTTTGGTTTCACCCTCGCCTCATTAACTATCAACTCACTCAACTCTCAACTATAGCCCGTAGGGCGCTTCTTACTTTACACTTTAAACTTTAAACTTTACACTTAAAGACATGATCGTTTGCGTTGCCGAAAAACCGTCCGTAGGACAATATATAGCTCACGTGTTAGGTGCGAACACCAAGCACGACGGGTATTATGAAGGAAATGGTTACCAAGTCACTTGGACCTTTGGTCACCTCTGCGCCCTGTTGGATCCCAATGAATACACCGACCAATGGAAGGGTTGGAACATGTCCTCGCTTCCGATGGTACCGCAACGCTTTGGAATCAAAGTGACGGCGGATAAAGGGGTGCAAAAACAGTTCAACACCATCAAGGCACTCATTGCCCAAGCCGACGAGGTGATCAACTGCGGTGATGCCGGACAAGAGGGTGAACTCATTCAGCGTTGGGTTTATCAGAAAGCCGGATGCAAGGTGCCCGTTAGGCGGTTGTGGGTTAGTTCGCTGACCGAAGAAGCCATTGCCGAAGGCTTTAAGAACCTCAAGGACCAGAGTCATTACCAGTCCCTCTACGAGGCGGGACTGATGCGTGCCATCGGTGACTGGTTACTGGGCATGAACGCTACACGCGCTTATACGCTGCGTTATGCCAAGGATAGGCAAATACTTTCCATCGGTCGCGTCCAGACGCCTACGCTGGCTCTTATTGTCAAACGGCAGGAAGAGATAGAGCATTTCGTGCCTAAGACCTATTGGGAACTCAAAACCGTTTATCGCGATACTCTCTTTAGTGCCCAACTCGAAGCCGAGGACGAGGACGATCATGCCATCACCTCGCTCGAACAGGGACAGGCCCTACTCGATTCGATTAAAGATCAACCGTTAGAAATAACCTCGGTCGAGAAAAAGAAGGGCACCGAGTTCGCACCCAAACTCTTTGACTTGACCTCCCTCCAAGTGGAGTGCAATAAGAAATATGCTTTCTCTGCGGACGAAACGCTCAAACTCATTCAGTCGCTTTACGAGAAGCGTATCACCACCTATCCGCGTGTGGATACCACTTACCTGAGCGACGATATCTATCCCAAAGTGCCCGCCACACTCAACGGTATCAAGGACTATTTCGAGGCGGTCAAACCCCTCTTAGGCCTCAAAGCCGACGGGAAGAAAGGCGCGAGCAGTCTGCCCAAAACCAAGAAAGTGTTTGATAACTCCAAGGTCACCGACCACCACGCTATCATCCCTACGGGACAGCGTCCCGATAACCTCACGGAGAACGAACGCAAGGTCTTTAACCTTGTGGCACTCCGTTTCATTGCCGCCTTCTATCCTGATTGCGAGGTAAGTAATACTACTGTATTGGCTTCGGTGGAAGCCAATAAGTTGAGAGTGGAGAGTGTAGAGTTTAGAGTTGTTGAGAGTGTAGAGTTTAAAGTGACGGGAAGACAGGTGCTCTCACCGGGTTGGCGGACGGTTTTTGCCAAAGACAAAGCGGAAGAGACCGAAAACGATAACGCGGAGGAGGCAAAGACCTTGCCGGCTTTCACGAAGGGCGAATCGGGACCGCACACCCCGCAACTCAACGAGAAGACCACCACCCCACCCAAGTGGTACACGGAGGCAACGTTGCTGCGTGCTATGGAGACGGCAGGTAAGACGGTGGAGAACGAAGAACTGCGCGATGCCATGAAAGAGAATGGAATCGGTCGTCCCTCCACGCGGGCCGCGATTATCGAGAAGCTGTATCAACGCAAGTATATCGTTAAGGAGAAAAAGAACATCAAGGCCACGGAGGTGGGCATTAACTTGGTGCACACCATTATCTCGCCGCTGCTCAAGTCTGCGGAGTTGACCGGACGATGGGAGAAGAAACTGCGTGAGATAGAGAAAGGCAGTTTTGAAGCCAAGGAGTTCTTGGACGAACTGAAGGCCATGACATCGGATATCGTTTATCAGGTCAAAACCGACAAGGCGGGCATGCGTTGTCCCGTTTGTGGCAAAGGCATCATCATCCGAGGCAACACCCGTTATGGTTGTTCGAGATGGCGTGAAGGCTGCTCCTTTGCCGAACCATTCTGAATATTCGCAACTATTGGGTAGTGACCTTCCGCGCTTTGCCGTTTTACCATTCTTCTCCCCTCCTATCCCCCTGCTTTCAGCACTTACTATCTACTCGGTAACTGCTCGGTTTCTGCTCGGTAACTGCTCGGTTTCTGCTCGGTTTCTACTCGATATCTGTAGCAGTCTTCACTATGCCTTCACCGTGTCGTCACAGAGTCATCACACTATCATCTCTGCGTGATTTGGGCGTTGGCTTCTTCGGAAACCAGCCTTTTTCGACACGCTTGCGTTGCTGGAACAACTCGTATATTGACCAAAAGCACGAGAAACTGAAGATGCCCAATAAAACGGAAACGTAGGTATTCTCCACCCACAGCGACCCAATACAACCACCTATACCAACCAATAGAAACACAGGCCAACATCTTACACCAAAGTGGTACTCACTTTTAATCACTATCGGGTGAAATAGACCAATACACAAGAATGCCGCCAAACCCAAAACGATACCTTCAATATTCATAACTCATTATTTATTAGTGCCCAAACATAAATCCAACATACAGCCTTGGTCCGGTGGGGAGAACGAGTTGCCCTTGATGAAGCGCAATCAGCCAATCGAAGCGGAAGGTGAGATGTACCTTCTTCGTCATACACCAGTCCAATCCCACATACGGATCGACACAGAAGAACGGCTGTTTATGAAAAACCGAATGCAGCTCCTCTTGCCAGTCATTCTCGTTGCCTTCTAAGATATACAATGCTCGCATTGCACCACCGCCTACCGTGCCCCCGACGAACGGCCACACTTTTTCGCCTCGCCAACAAGCATCAGCTAATACCCCACCCCAACCGGTGCGGATATAACTGCCCGACTGCAAGCGTTGACGGCAATCGGTAGTCGCGCTATTCATTGTGGAGACAAAACCCTCTCCGCCCACACGCAGGTGTTTGAATAAGTGAACACGCAATGCGCCTCCTAAACCGAAAGTCGCACCTTGCGGGCTACATAACACGCCTTGGTTATCGCGAGGGGCGTTCTTATCTTGACCAAACAAGTAACCAGCATGTACCATCATCCCTCCGGAAAAGCCTTGATAGACTTTTGTGGAGTCCGTTCGTGCCCAAAGAGAAGTGGCACTCATCAGCAAAAAGAAAAGCAATATCTTGCGCATAACTTGAAATTCTCTGCAAAGGTACTGCTTTTTTTTGACTTGTACAACACTTTTCGAGAAAAAAAGATAATTTTTACTTGAGATTTGCACATCTCAGAATTTTTTCGTAATTTTGCAACGAATTTATGTGAAACCTATTAGTTGATATGGGTGTAATCTGTCAAATACTTGAATAATATTCTGTGTCGAAACGAGCATTACATAGTATTTCGTACATGTTGTTGGCAATATATTCGTTTATTTTGCTGGCAAGTGGGTTGCATACCCACCACCACATAAGCGAACCAACGAATATCAATGCTGTGGCTCAATGGGACACTACTAATCCACATTCCTGTATCATAGCGTATGATGATTGCGGATTGTGCAAATTGTTGCATACAGCCTATGTCCATTCTGAAATTCTTTTATTAACCCGAATAGAAACGATGCCGGTAGATCCGCCTATTGGCTCTATCGATTCGGTTTATTGCCCTTATATTGCGACATATTGTCTGCGTGCTCCTCCTGTGTTTGAGTTATAAATATACGTAGGGTGTCTTGTTTAGAAGATATCATCTCTTTTTGTATATAAACTCAAACATATTAGCAATGAAAACTTTTATTCAATCAAGCATCATTATCGTTGTTGCTTTATTCTTTATGTCGGGATTGACCTACGCCGACACGAAATATCCGGTAGGTTTTGCGTTAGAGATTGGAGCAGAGAAAGAACTCCCGTTGAATTTTGATATTGGATTATTTGGAGAAATCCACACGTACCAAACATTCAAAACGATAGAACATTATTGCTTTATTGCTCATGCCGGTAATACGATTCTGCCCTGGCTTCATGTAGAAGTCGGCTATCAGTTTTTAGATGTTCAAAACGCCGAGGACAGGGACGACCTCGCTCTTGGTTGGAATAAGATGCACCGTGCTTTTGGCGGACTGGAAGGAACCTATGCTATCAAGGGGTTTGCGCTTAGTTTGCGTGAGCGTTATGACTATACGTCCTTGGTTAATGACCATATCTTACGTTCCCGTCTACATCTGGGATATGATTTCCAGCGTGCTCCTATCGGGCTTTTTGCTCACGCAGAACTGTTAAATGACTTGACTTCAAAATTTCGTATTCGTCAAGTCTTTTATCGGTTAGGATTCGAGTGGCACGTGGCGGAGCACCACACGTTAGAACTCTGTGGCGGTTTTAATCAATATGATTTCCAAGAAGAGGAATGTGGCTTCCTGATTGAATTAGGATACGAGATTGCTTTTTAATCATTGCAATGCACAAATTTAGTGTCCAAACATAAATATATTTGAAAAAAATGGGTAAAAACAGTGGTTTTTGCCTTAAAATGCATTTTTTTTGCATTTTTTTGCCAAAATATTTGCGTATGTCAAAAAAAAGCAGTACTTTTGCACCCGCTTTCGTGAAGAGAGTCCCCAAATCCTCTTGGGGTCCCCGAAAAGTTCCACTTTTTGGGGAGAGGAGGAATCGCGGGTACTACCTGCCGAACCATAGGTTTGGCAGCGTACCAAGCGAATTCCGACGAGGGCGTTTAGCTCAGCTGGTTTAGAGCATCTGCCCTACAAGCAGAGGGTCGGCGGTTCGAATCCGTCAACGCCCACAAACACAACAAGTGCTGATTTTCAGTAGTTTAAGACAATGAACAAACTGATTATCAGCACTTTTTGTGTATTCCTAACGTCCAAATTGGCATGTAATCTGCAACTGAAAAGTGGTCCAAATTGCATTTGAAAAATGCGCCACTTAAAGAAAGGTTTGCAAAGGTAGTATTTTTTTGTTAAACTTCAAAATATTTGTGCAATTTATTTGCATTTTTTTACCTTTTAAGCAT